>JAFWRL010000057.1 GCA_017520105.1 Fibrobacter sp. | reverse complement strand
TTGACGGTCGTGCCTGCGAGTCGCACGGGGGCGAGGTTCGCCACGGGCGTCACGGCACCGGTACGGCCCACCTGAAATTCGACAGAAAGGAGCGGGGTGTAGGCTCGTTCCGCCTTGAACTTGTATGCGATTGCCCAGCGCGGGGTTTTGCTCGTACTGCCAAGTTCTCGCTGCATGGCGAGGTCGTTCAACTTCACGACCATGCCATCAATGTCGAACGGGAGGCTGTCGCGGCTCGCGCCAATCTTCTCGGAAATCGCCATGATTTCGTCGACCGTATCGGCAGTCCAGTAATCGTTCGTATGGAAACCGAGACGCTTGAGCAGCTTCAAGTTTTCTTCGTGAGTCTTGTTGTTGCTCTGTGGAATGTGGTATGCAAAGAATCGCATCGGACGCGTCTTGCATTCGGCAACGCTCTTGAGCTTGAGCGAACCCGAAACCGTATTGCGACAGTTCTGGAAAGTCTTCTTGTTTTCTAGGATGAATTGTTCGTTCAAACGTTCAAAAGCCTCGCGTTCCATGTAAACTTCACCGCGGACTTCGAACGTCCCTTGCGGAATTTCGGACGGATCAATTTTCAATTTCTTGGCATCAAAATATTCGGGAATGTCAGCGATGGTCAGCGCATTCAAAGTAACGTCGTCGCCTTGGACGCCATCGCCACGCGTCGCCGCCTGCTTCAAACGACCGTTCTCGTAAACCACCGAAAGGCTGACCCCGTCAATCTTCCGCTCGCAAATCCAAGTTGCGCGCTTCTCGTCATCCTGAGCGCTGCCTTTCTCGTCATCCTGAGCGCGAATGCGCGAAGGATCCAGTGAAGTCTCGAGACTAGCAATCCCTTCTTCCGCCGCTTTCACAAACTCGCGCATTTCTTCTTCGCTATACACGTTCGCGATGCTGAGCATCGGCACCGCATGAGCTACCTTCGCGAAATCGTTGGTGAGGTCGCTTCCAACCCGCTGCGTCAGGGAATCCTTGCCTCGCAGTTCCGGATACTTCGCTTCGAGCGCTTCCATCTCCTTGAGACCAAAGTCGAAATCCTGGTCGCTCATGGGGGAGACGCCGTCCTTGTAATAAAGACGGCTTGCTTCTTCCAGTTGTTTCTTTAACTCAAAATAGCGGGTTCGGTCAAGTTCTTTCTGCTCACTCATGGAATGTAATATAGAAAGTGTTTGAGGTTGGTACGCCGGAAGGCGCTACATAATCATCTTCACGCCAATGGCAATCAAGATAATCCCGGCGACAACTTCTGGAATCCTCGTCTTGAATTGCTTGGCGGCGTGCCGGCCCATTTCGTAGCCGATAACGCCCATGGCGAAACTCGCGAAGGCAATGGCCGATGTAGCATACACCATGTTCGCGTTCACGAACGCAAACGAAATCCCGACCGCGAAGGCGTCAATGCTTGTGGCGACCGATAAAAGCAAGATGTTCGTGATGGTGAGGTTCTTTGCCGCAATCTCTTCGCCTTCTTTTTCTCCGGCGTCCCCGTGAATCGCGCCCCATATCATGCGGAGTCCAAGAATGCAGAGAATCGCGCAGGCAATCGGGGTGCCTACCGCATTGAACCAGCGTTCCGCGAAACTTCCGAGGAAATACCCGAGGAGCGTCATACCGCCCTGGAAAACACCGAAACTCACCGCCTGGAGCATGGCTCGGCTGTACTTGATTCCCGACTTCGAAAGTCCCGTGGCGATGGCGACCGCAAAGCAGTCCATTGCCTCGACAATCGCGATAATGATAATTTCAATAATGCTCATTTTACTTTACGTCATTGCGAGCCGCAAATGCCTCGAGCGAAAGCGTGGGAGGCTGCGCGGCAATCTATTTAGTGAATTTATACCTACCCAGTAAATCGAAGTAGCGTGCCTTCGGTGAAATCTTTACTGCCGGCCGCCGTTTGCGGATAGTCGAGGAACCTTCGGGATTAACCATGAAAAATTCACGTAAATAGTATCCAGCAGAAGATTCTTCTAGATATTTAAGTTTAAATCCTTTATCTGTCTTGATGTATTCTATAGTTTCGCGAAGATCTGTTTCCCCGTCACGGGTTTCGTATTCATAACACTTGAAGTCATTTGACGGATCCCCAACGGTAAATAAGGTTCCAGGTCTAGGGGTGTCTTTACTGTAATCAAAAAGTCGTTTGTCGTATAACGTGTCGTTGGAAAAAAATATCTCTTCAAAAGAGTCGTATTCATAGGCGCGTGAAGAAATATACGAACCAGTTATTTTTGTTATATGAGCACCATCTAAAGTATCTTTGGAATAATGTTTTTCTGTAAATATAATGGTATCTCCTGATACTTCTTGAGTTATGATATATTCTGATGTATTCCCTTTGAGAGCACTTTCGTCTATATTCCAATAGAAATATGAAACATGAAGTGAATCACCTTCTTCCATCGGGTCCATGACTAAGCTGTCGATTTTCCCTTTAGTGTAATACAGTTTGTGCGACCATTCGTTTTTGTGACCGTAGTTCTCTAAAAAGTACGAGGAATCGTGATAAGCCTCTTTGGGATTTGGTAGAAGGCTTCCCTTGGTGTATTTAAAAACAGTCTCCGTACACGTGTTCGCAGACGCATAAACCGCCAAAATTGCAAGACATATTAGGATTTTTTTCATCAGACTCTCCAGAACATAAAAATAAAAAATATATTATAGATGTAGTTTAGAGTTCCAAGTTACTAGTTACTAGGGCGGTTACGCCGCAGTTAATAGTTCAAAGTTTCTAGTTACTAGAGGTGTTCTTATCACAACCACTAGTAACTATTAACTAGTATCAAGTAACTACTAACTAGTAACTAATAACTGCGCCGGAGGCGTGCAATTTGAACAACAAAGTCGTTACTATAGTTTTTATCGGGTTGTGCTTGTTGCTCCTGCTTTCGGTGGGAGGCTCGTTTTGGGATGGTTCCGTTGATTTCCTTTGGCATCACGACGGTAACTGGAATTTTCCCAAGACGCTTTTTGTTTTTTGGCTCGGTATGTCGCAGGCTGGTGTTTTGCTTTCGGCGTTCTTGCTTGTCATGAAGGTGAAAATCCACCGGCGCACATCGCTTTTGCTAGAGCTGAGTTCGCTTTGTAGCCTTGCCGTTGCATTCTTTATCTCGTTGCTTTATTCGAATTCCATCACGATGAATTGCGATGTCTATGGTATCGGGATTGTCGGGTTTATTTCGCTCTTGTTTTTTGTGGCGCATCTGGTAGCCGTAGATTCTGCTAAGAACGTCACGCTTTGCAGGGAACTGTCGAAAATCCGGCGTCCATTGGCGTGGATTATTCTCCCGACGGTGTTCTGGGTGAATTCTGTGCTTAGTCTTGACTATGCGGCTACGGAAAATTCAATGTGGCAGGGGGCGTTATTCCCTTTGTATGTTGTCTCCGGCATTTTTTACTTGGGACTTGCGCTGTTGGTTGTGCTACTTTCGTTCGAAAACTATTACAATCGTCGTACGGAAAGGTTCCTGATGCTTTGCAGTTGGTTCATTTCTGTACTTTTCTTGTGGATGCTTCTCGTCAAGGGCGAAGGGTGTATTTCTTCATTTGTTTTTGCTTGCGTCGTTCCGCAGTTTCTGTTTGTCAAAGCGGTTCGCGAAAATCTTTGGAGCCGCTTGATGGTGGCGCTTAGCATCTTGTTCGGTTTCTTGCTGAAATGCGATTTTGTGGTGTGCTCTCGTGAATCCCGCTTTTTCCTGGATTTCCAGTTCTCGGATGCGAGCCTGGTGTTTGTGGGGGCCGCTTTGTTTGTGGCCGCATTTTTCGGGATACGTCTGTTGCTTTCGCGGTTCTTCGAAAATGACGAAATTCTAATGGGCGAGGTGGATGAAAATTCCGATGACGATGATCTTGATGAAGAAGAAAAAAGGTATTACCCATCGTTCTCTGCTCCGGAATTCAAGGTGGTGCGTTTGCCCGTGCTATGCGGAATTCTTGTCGGGGTCGCTTATGGTTATTTTACATCGGACTGGATTCGTCTTGTCGAACCCCTTGCCGCTTATGTGAGTTGTGTGCTAGTGTGCCTACAACCGCTTGTCCATCTTGGATTTGCTAGAATACATCGGGAGGGTCGCCGCAAATGAGTTTGTTTGCCAATGCTGTCGCTTGCCTCCTGTGCTTGGTTTTTGCGTTCGTCCTTTGTACGCAAAAAGGAATGCTCCGTATTTCGCTCATGATGCTTCTTGCCGTCATGACTAGCTGCCTTTATACAGCTTATGTGGGGAATCTTGCCATCCCGACGTTGGAAAACTATCCGTTCCGCATGGTGGCACTCACGTTTTGCGTTTTTACGACGCGCCTTCGTGAAAACCGCAGACGGTTCATGGTGCTCGCACAGACGTTCTGGCTGTGGGTGGAACTAGTCGGGTGCGTTTCTTTGCTGCAGGCGGGCGAGGAAGCCCCATGGATACGCCTTGCCGCAATTGCTGAAATTGCGCTCGGTTGTTGCTTTATGGCAAAAATTTCGAGGGAAATTGAATTCGGACTAATCGTCCTGTGGATGGCCGTCTGGATGTTCTTTTAGCCGTGACAACGGTAGGCCACCATCTTGTTGGAAAGTCTCAACTCGAATTCTTCCTTGGTGAGAGGCTTGTCGTAAATAAAACCCTGCACGGTTGAACATCTGGCGTTTTGCAAAAAGTCCAGCTGCTTGCTGTTCTCGACACCTTCGGCAACGACTTCGAGATTGAGCTCGTTAATCATGTTTACCATGTTCTTTATGACAACTTCGTCGTGGTGCTTGTTGTCGCCAATGTTGTCGAGGAGCGACTTGTCGAGCTTGATGATGTTGACGTTCAGGTCCTTGAGGGCGTTGAATGTGGAATAGCCCGTCCCGAAGTCGTCAATCGATACGGAAATATCGTTTTGGCGGAGCTGGTTGACGAACTTTTGCATGGCGACTTTGTCTTCGTAATCCGAGGCTTCGGTCAGTTCTATCTCGATGTACTTGCTGTCGATGTCGAATTCCTTCATGATTTTAAGGATATCTTCGGCAAGATTCTTGTTGCTCAGGTGCAACCTTGAAAAATTGGAGGATACGCGGACGGGTTCAATACCAGAGTCTATCCATGAGCGGATGTCGCTGCAAACTTTGTGGAATACGTAAAAGTCCAATTGGCAGACGGAGGCTTCTTTTTCGAGAATGGGCAAGAAATCGCCGGGCGTGACGATATGCCCGTTGCGGTTCCAGCGGACAAGGGCTTCGCAACCGCATAGAGTTTTGTCGTCAACAGACACTTTGGGTTGGTAATAAACGACAAATTCCTGGCGCTTCAAGGCCTCGTGGAAAAGCGATGAAATCTCTTTTTCGTGCGAGACGGTATCGAGCATCGGCTTTGCAAAATAGACAACGTCGTTTCCGGGGTGCTGTCTAGCTTCGTCTAGGGCGATGGAGGCACAGTGCATCACCTCGTTCATCGTGTCGGTGGGCAGCACGTCATAGACGCCAATGCGACAGTGGATGTTCAGCGAAATGGGTTGGCCCTGGGGGAACGGAATCGTAATCTGCAGGGGGGAAAGGCGCTGGATAAACTTCTCCTTGTTTTCTCTTTTGACGAGAATGAAGAAGTTGTCTCCGCCCAGGCGGGCCATCTTTTCGTCATCGTGACACATTGCCATGACGGTGTTGGCGAATGCTATGATTCCCTTGTCGCCGATGGCAGGTCCTTTGGACTGGTTGATATACTTGTAATTCTTGAGGTTGATGAAAAGACCGGTATAATTTTGCAGTTTCTTGGAAGCCTTGAGTCCGATGCCGTGTTGGATTAGCTGGGGCAGGTTGGGGGCGCCTGTCATGGCGTCCGTCTGGCTTGCGTGGTGGATTGCGCTCATGAGTCTTGTTCGCCCGAGAAAGATGAACAAGTCATCGCAGATGGGCTTTACTGCCTGGATTTCGTTATTGATGAACTTGCGATTTTTTACGGCACGAACTTCGATAGTGACGATGCCGTTTTCACCGGTGCGGTACGTTTGGATTAGGGGTGCGTATTCATATCCGTTCGGGTCTTCGTAAATAATTTTTTCACCGATGATACCCTTTTTGTCAATAATCGAAGACGGGGCAACTAATTTAACCCTGATGAAACCGACATTTAAAATACGACAGATGGGGGGGATTGCGGAACTGATACGCTTTGTCATCCCGTTTATGTCGGGAATATTATCTAAAATTGCGTCTCTAAAATGTTTGTATTCATTGCTAAAAATGATAAAGTCCATTCTAGTCCCTAAACCTTAAATCCTTAAAATACACCGAATTGTTTTCTAAATGTAAATAAAATTTTCAAAAAACGTTACAAAAAAAATCAAATGTAACTTTTTCTTATTATTAAAACACCGAGGTCGTATGCAACCGCACTCTTCGCTAGTGTATAGGCGGGAAGAATATGTATGCAATGACGATGGCGGCGATGACTCCGACGATGTCTGCGATGAGGGCGCAGGTGACTGCGTGGCGTGTTTTTTTGACGCCCACGGAACCGAAATAGACAGCGATGATGTAGAATGTCGTATCGGCGGCTCCTTGGAACATGCAACTGAGGCGTCCGGCAAAGCTGTCCGGGCCCAGGTTCTTCATGGCGTCGATCATCATGCCGCGGGCACCGCTACCGCTGAGGGGTTTCATGAGTGCGGTCGGGAGGGCCGGGACGACATCGTTTCCGACTCCGATGAGGCCGAGCAGGCCGGAAATCCCGTTCATCACGAGGTCCATCGCACCGCTTGCACGGAATACTGCGACTCCCACGAGAATAGCGACGAGGTTTGGGATAATCATCACGGCGGTGTTGAATCCTTCCTTGGCGCCTTCGACGAACGCCTCGTAGGCTTGTACCTTCTTGTAGCAGGCGAGGGCGAGGAATGCGACGATGATGCCGAACAGGACGACGCCGCTGACGAAAAGACTTGTGGTGCCGATGGCTTCGGCAGTGAGGTGGCTAAAGTAGAACATCACGGCGATGACGCAGGCGCTGATGCCGCCGAGCCATGCGATGGTGACGGGGTCCTTGAGCTTGATTTTCTGGAAAAAGCTGAGGGCGAAAATGCCGGCAATTGTGCTGAAAAATGTGGATAAAAGAAGCGGCAGGAAAACATCGCTCGGGTTTGCTGCTCCGAGTTGTGCGCGGTAAGTCATTATGCTGACAGGAATTAGCGTAAGTCCGCTGGCATTGAGGACGAGGAACATGATTTGCGAATCGCTCGCGACGGTCTTGTCTTCGTTCGGGTTGAGTTCCTGAAGCTGCGACATGGCTTTGAGGCCCATCGGGGTGGCGGCGTTGTCGAGGCCGAGCATGTTGGCGCTGATGTTCATGAGCATGGTGCCCACGACGGGGTGCCCTTTCGGGATTTGCGGGAAAAGCCGTGAAAAGAGCGGCTGGACGATTTTGGCGAGAATCTGGACGGCGCCAGCCTTTTCGCCTATTTTGAGGATGCCGAGCCAGAGCGAGAGTATGCCCGTGAGTCCGAGGGCGATTTCGAATGCCGTCTTGGACATGTCGAATGCGCCGAGGATGGCCTTGTTGAAAATGCCGGTATCGCCGAAAGCGAGCCACTGGACGATGCACGCGATAAATGCACCGAAAAAGAAAACGAGCCAAATAACGTTTAGAACCATGGCTAAAATGTAAGAAAAAAAACGATACGGCTTTTATAGCATTGTCATGCCCGACTGGATCGGGCATCTCCGTCTCATATCATTAAATAGCCAATGCCGCAAGTTCTGTGCCGTCTTCGAGCTTGTGGATGCTGAACTTGGCGTGTGCGGGTTCGTTTGCTGAGGCGGGGGTGCTTTCGTAGAATCCAAATGTGGGCGGGTTTCCGCCTTTCGGGAGGCTCGTGGAGCCTGGATTCACGATGAGCACGTCACGGAAGTTCTTTTCGAGCTTCCAGATGTGCGTGTGGCCGTATAAATAAACATCGATTTGTGGCTTTTGTTTTGCGGCAACGTCGAATTCTGCGGACTGGGCGGCGCCAGTCGATTCGATGCTTTCGAGCGCGTTTCGCGGGAAACATTCCGGTATATAGATGTGTCCGTGGCTAAGGAACAGATGGAATCCGCAATCTTCGACGACCTTGTATTCGTTTTCGATGGGGAAGTCGAGCATCATCAAATCTATTTCGGCATCGCAGTTGCCGCGGACGGCGACAATATGGTCTTTGTACGGGGCAAGCGCTTCGACGACGCCCATGGGGCCGTGTCCTGCAGGGAGCGGGTTCCTCGGACCGTGGTAGAGCGTATCGCCGAGCAAGAAAATCTTGTCGCAGTTGAACTTTTCAAAGAACGTTAACGCCTGCCTTGCGGCCAAGGCCGAACCGTGAATATCGGAGAGAATTAATGCTCGCATAGTTGTTGGTCAATGGTTGTTAGTCAATGGTCATATTAGACGAGAGATCGCTTCGCTGGTAGTCGAAAGACGAGAGAGGCGAATGCAGCGAATACGCTTGCGTATACATTGCTGAGCCGACCAGTCTTGGCTTGAAGAGCAAAGACGAGAGAGGAAAAGTCGCAGCTTCGCTGCCAAACTATAATCTTTCGTCTCTCGTCTGTAGCCGCGTAGCGGCGTTCTTTCGTCTTACCTCACCGTAATCATCGGGCTGGTTTCACTCAACAAGTAATTCCATTCCTCGCGGATTTTTTCGTATTCGGTCGGATCGGCGTAGAGTGCGAACGTGGTCCACTTGATGCCGCTAGACGTCTTGGATTTCGGTTGCTTTTCGAAGCTCACGTAATCTGGGGCGCGGTTGAGCGGCTTTGCTTCTGTAAGCGTTGCCGAGTGACCATTTGCAGCCTTGATGTTCAGCTTGAAGCTGAACTGCGTTTCGTGCGGCATGCGGATGGGGTGGTGGCGCTTGGCGACCTTCGGGAGCTTGAACAGGCTACGTTCCCAGACGTTCGGGAACCGTCCCTTGAGTTCGGAACCGCCCTGCCCGAAGTATCCCTTCGAAACGTACGTGTTCACGATGATGAGCGGCTTGTTGAACTGGTCGAGGTTCTCGATGCGAATGTTGCCTATGCTTACGTCAGGCACGCCTGCGGCGAGGAACTGTTCCAAGAGTTTTTCCTGTTCCTTGACTTCGCGGCCAAAGAACTTGTTGCGGATGGCGCTTGCGAACTTGCCCTGGAGCTGCACGGAATCGCGGAACTCGCATTTGCCGTTTTCGCCGATAAAGAGGTCGTGCTGGATTGCGATTTGATGTTCCTGGTTGTCCTCGAGAATCGGCGTCGTGACCACATGGCTTTGGTCTCCGTCAATGACGAGTGCGACCTTGCCTTCCATGTCGAGCGGAACCGGACGGTCGTTTCCTGTCTTGTCGGTGGCATCGACCCAGCGTTCGCTAATCTTACCCTGCTTCGGAATGTAGAGAATCATGTGGTTGAACTGCTGGATGGTCGGCAAGTTCAAGAATCCTTCTTCGGTCAGGTGGATGGCCGTGAGGTAACTCTTCACGCCAATGGCTTCGAGCATGTCCTTGAGCAAAAGCGCCATGTCCTTGCAGTCGCCGCGGTGTTCCTTGAGGGTCACTTCTGCGGTCTGCGGAATCAGGCTGTGGCCGCCGAAACGCACGTCGCGGTAACGGATGTCGTGACGGACAAAGTTGATAATCGCCTTGACGGCCTCGTCGCCAATCTTGTTGCCGCGCACTTCAAACGCTTGTTCGCGTACCTTGACGGCCTGCTTGAACTGGTGGCTGATGAGGTTCTGGTAATCGTCGCCCACATCGCGCCATTCCTGCTTGCCCGTGAGCATGAGGCCGGCACCGAAGTCGCGATAGACTGGCATGTAGAGTTCCTTGCGGACGATAACCGGGTTTTCAATCTTCCATTCGATGCCGCCCTTGAATGTCGTCTTCTGGAGCGGACCGTATTCTTCGGTGACAAAGCGTGTGGTGTCGGCGTAAATGCGGAATACGGATTCCCCGACGGGCACGTCACGGCTGCTTTCGTAGTTGGTATAAGGAATCATGCCCTTGTTTTCTAGGTTCGTGCGGCTGAACTGCATGTAGATAAAGTCACCCGGAGCAATCTCGGAAAGTGGGAAATGCGCCGTTTGGCTTTCGTTGCCGCCGCCGATTTCTGTGGCGTATGTAATATAGGCGCCGTTCAGCGAGGCCTTCTGTTTGAGCTTCCAGTTGCTGTCATAGACTTCGAGGGCGTTTAGATAAATGCGGTCGAAGCCCGGCAAAAAGTCGAACGTGAATTCGCGATAGATGGCTGCTCCGCGCTGGTCCAGAATTTCGAGCAACATTTCTTCGCTGCGGACCCAGTTGGCGCCTTTTTCGGCCTTGAGAGCTTCTTTTTGATAATGGATGACGGCAGGGAAGTCTCCTTCGGTGGCCGCTTTCTTGGCCTGCGGACGGAGGAGCGATTTCAGGTCGGCGGTGCGTTCTTCAACCGGGGTAATCGGCTTCTGGAGCGTACGGTTGTCCGCCTTGCCAAGGTAAGCCTTGGTCGCAGAGAGGAAACTCTTGGCGTCTTCGTTGTCCGGCTTGAGGGCGAGCGCCTTGGTGAGCGCCTTTTCGGCATCGCGGTAATTGCGGCTGTAGAAGAGAATCTTGCCGTGCATCGTCCAAATCTTGTAGTCGTTTTTGGCCTTGGCGAGCGTCTCTTCGCTAATCGCGCGGGCTTCTTCGTAACGTCCGAGGAACATGAGGGCGTCCATGAGGGTTTCGCCGAGTTCCTTGCTCATGCCGAAGCGACCGCGGATGGCGTAAAGGATATCGACCGCTTCGGCGTACTGGTCAAGTCCCATGTAGGTCTTGGCGAGATAGACGCCGAGGCGGGAGCTTGGCTGCGTATCGTAAAGCCTTTGCACGACGATAAGGGACTGGTGACGCTGTCCAAGACCCCAGAGGGCGTCGCTCAAGTTGATGACGTATTCCGGATTGTTGGGTGTGTAGCGGAGGGCTCCTTCGGCACATTCGCGGGCGTGTCCGTAATCGAACAGCGCTTCGTACATTTCGCCAAGAATCGAGAGCAACTTGCCGTTTTTGCGCACGAGATCCATCTGGCTAGTGAAATAGCTGATGCCCGGGCCGTAAAGTTCCTTCATCTGATAGACGAATCCGCAGTTGATGAGGTAGAGCGGTTCTTCCGGGTCCATCTTGTTGGCGCGCTCGAAATAGCTGAGGGCGACAAACGGTTGGTCTTCGAGCAAACGGAGAATACCCACCTGGCTCATGACGGCTGCGTTGAACTTGTTCTGTTTTTTGCGGGCTTCTTCGTCGCTAGCCTGTTCCGGTTTCGCTCCGACCTTGAGACCCTCGATGGCGTTTTTCATCACCGAGGCGTATTTCTTCTTGTTGATGCCCTGTGTCCAGGTGGCGATGAGGATGCCGCGTCCGTTATCGTAATAATAGCGGCCTGTATAATAAAAGTCAAACTTGTTGATGACTCGCGTAAGCGTAAATTCCTGGGCGTAGCGGTCACCGACTTTCACGCGCTGGACTTCGATGGACGGTTCGTTAAGCGAAAGCCCGAGACGGCTGAGGAGCACCTTGAACATGTCCTGTTGGCCGACTTCTTCGCTCGGGACGATGGCGCCGTAGACGAACAACGAAATGTCTTCGCTCTTGTTGGAGAGTACCAAGTCCGGGTCTTCGTTCTGGCGTGCGACTCCTGTCCAGTTATGCCAAAGCGTGTCCTTTGTGCTCCAGGTGTAACCGAGGTCGGCGCTAGTGTATTGCGTGATGCGTTCGGCGGAAAGTTCCGAGACGGCTTCTTTCACGACATCCTTGAGTTTGAAGGACGCAAAGAAATCCTTCCATTCCTGCTTGAGGGCGCCTGCAGGAAGTTGTACGTCATTGGCCGAAAGCGTGAGCGTAAAAATGCGGTTCCCGGCGCCAGTGACCAGACCGACCGCTTCGTAAGGCGTATCGTATCGTTTGCCTGCGATGTCGAAGAACGCGCCCGTCGTGCCGAAAGCTTCTTCGGGGTACGTCTCGGAGAGCGTCGCCTTCTTGCCGCTCGATTCGAACGACTGCATTTCTATTTGGGCGCGATCCATAAGGCGTTGCGGTTCGCCTTCGGGGAGCGTCACCTCGACAAGAACGGCGCGGCGTCCGGTTTGCGGATTGTAGAACTCGTAAGGGGCATTGTCTTCGCCGCCGATGACTGTCCATCCGTTGTCTGGTGCGGTAAACGTGTAACCGTCTGTTTCTATTGTACCGCCAGTAGCCTTGGGGACTACCGTAGTTTCGGACGTATAATCTATATCGGAGGCTTCGTCTTCGTAATAAGAAGGAGTCTCGGTCGATTCAGAAACGTTCTGCGAGGGATTGGTGTTCACCTCGGGGGTGTTGCTGGCACAAGAAATGAGGAAAAAGAGCCCGAAAAGGGATGCACAAAGGCTAGAGCGGGAATTAAAAAACGACTTATTCATTGTTTTAGAATATAGAATTTTTAATTTCGTCTTTCGTGTCTATATAAGAAAGGCATTGCTTCGTAAGCAATGCTCAATAATTTTACTTTTAACGTTCTGTGTTAACTTATATTTACTTGAATGCGGCTTTGCCGGGCTATTTCAAAATTATTTGTTGCGTTTTTGCATTGCCGTATTTGACCATATAGATGCCGCGGCTTAAGCCTGCGTTTGTCATGGCGTTGCGGAGTTCGCTGATATGTTCGGCCTGGAATTCGCCGATAAACGCTCCGAGCGGGCTAAATACTTTATATGTGCTTTGGAAACTTTGGGGTACTGAAAGTTTCCCGAAGGTAATTGATGCTGTAGAATCCGTGGTATTGACGTGGTTGGTGTCGCTCTTTGCCGTATCGGGGGGCGTTTCTACCTTTGGCTCTTGCCACAGAACGAATTCGACGGTCGTTGCACTGCGGGCCGGGACGCTGTAACTGCACTTTGTTCCGTCAACCTTGACTTCGCTTCCTTCCTTGAGGTTGCTCTTGTCGTCGGTGATGTAGGGCTTGAAGCTTCCAATTTTTGTTTTTCCGAAGTCAAAGTCAGCCTTGAATTCCTCGTTCTTGGAATTGAGAATGACGACTGCGATTTTCGTCTTGAGGGTGTCACGGTAGGCGGTGACCTTTACATCTCTTTCGGGATTCTTGGTAGCATCGATTCTCCTCGCGCCGGGTCGTGCAAAGCGGCTGTAGTTTCCCATGACCCAGAGTCGCTTGGTGGGTTCTACGTTGTCGGGGCTCCCTTGTCCTTGCGGCCAAATGGCCCCGTTGCCGCAGCTGGGTTCGCTGCAGGAATAAATCCACCAGAAATGCCAGGCATTCATGTTCGCAATAGTTAGGGCGTCGTGAATCATGTTTGCAACGCGGAGTGCACTTCCCATACCCACGTCTTCCTTGTTGCTTCCAAGATCATAGACTTCGGTTTCCCAGAATTCCTTGCCGGCTTCGTGGATTTCGGGGTAGGCAGCCGGGTCTCCGCCATATTCGTGCGTTGCAAAAATGTCCGTGTATTTCATGGCGGCGGGGTTGTTGAAGAAGGCTTTTTTGTAATTGGGGAATCCGTACCAGTTGATGGCTTCGGTGCCAATGATTTTGATGCCCGTGGTATCGAGGGTGGGGCCAAGGTAGTCGCCGACCCAGCGTGCCAATTCGTTGGGTTCGTAGTGGTTGTCGCCGGTGCCGTCGGGCTCGTTTTGCGATGAAATTGCGTATAGGTTTACTCCAGCCTTCCTCATGTCTTGCGTAAACTTTAAGATAGTGTTGGCCCAGTCCTGGGCGTGATTGAAATCCAGGTGCTTTTTGTTGCCGTCGTAATTTACGGTGTATCTGGAAGTCCACGGGGCGGCCCAGACTTTGACTCCGTATTCACTTGCTTTTTTGGCGATACTCGTTTCGGAGGTGGTGCCGTCTGGGGCGATGCGGATGCGGTGCAGCGTAAATCCGGCGCCACTAGTGGAATCCCAAAGGTACGCGGCATTCTTGTCGGTGATGGAACCTGCCCATGCCGATGCGGCACCAAATCCGCTGATGCGCTGGTATTCTTTGTCCATGTTTACGTTTATTGTTGCTGCACCGGCAAGGGTGCCCAGAAATGCGATAGAACACGCAAAAAGAGAAAATCCCTTAATTGAATACGTCATAAGGCCTCCCATTTGAACCTAACTTACTATAAAATAAATTGGGAAAATCGCTTTTTATAGGGTTGAAATCGAATTCATTTTGATAAAATGTCAAGGATGAAGGCTCCGTGGCGTCATAATTGATTTTTTTTCTTGGAGACCTGAATTGGTGGTTGGGGCTCCATTCGAGTGCAAAAACCCCCTTTTTTCGTGTCGGTACTACACAAAAACCTCGGATTTTTATATCTTTGACGCCAGCAAAGCACCACCCTTAGGGTGGGAAGCAATTTCAACAATAAACAAAAGGATCCAATAATGGCTCTCAAACTCGGTATTAATGGTTTCGGTCGTATCGGCCGTATGGTGTTCCGCGCTGCTGTGGAAAACTTCGCAAATGACATTAAGGTTGTCGGTATCAACGACCTTCTTGATCCGGACTACCTCGCATACATGTTGAAGTATGACTCCGTCCATGGCCGTTTCAACCACGACATCAAGGTTGAAGGCAACTTCATGATCGTTGACGGCAACAAGATCCAGATCTTCGCTGAAAAGGATCCGTCCGCAATCACTTGGGGCGCTCTTGATGTTGACGTCGTCGTGGAATCCACCGGCTTCTTCCTGACCGCTGAACTCGCCGAAGCTCACCTCAAGGCTGGTGCCAAGAAGGTGATCATGTCTGCTCCGTCCAAGGACTCTACTCCGATGTTCGTCTATGGCGTGAACGACAAGACCTACGCTGGCCAGAAGATCATCTCCAACGCTTCCTGCACCACCAACTGCTTGGCTCCGATTTCCAAGGTTCTTAACGAAAAGTTCGGCATCGTCCGTGGCCTCATGACCACCGTTCATGCTGCAACTGCTACTCAGAAGACCGTTGACGGCCCGTCCAAGAAGGACTGGCGCGGTGGCCGTGGCATCCTCGAAAACATCATTCCGTCTTCTACGGGTGCTGCTAAGGCTGTGGGTAAGGTTCTTCCGGAACTCAACGGCAAGCTCACGGGTATGTCTCTCCGCGTGCCGACTTCCGACGTTTCCTTCGTTGACCTCACTGCTGAACTCAAGAACGCTCCGGCTGCCGATAAGGACGCCGCTTACGCAGCAATCTGCGCCGCTATGAAGGAAGCTTCTGAAGGCGAACTCAAGGGCATTCTCGGTTACACCGAAGACGCCGTTGTTTCTACCGACTTCCGCAACTGCGCTTGCACTTCTATCTTCGACGCCAAGGCTGGTATCCAGCTCGACCCGACCTTCGTGAAGGTCTGCTCTTGGTACGATAACGAATGGGGCTACAGCAACAAGGTTTGCGAAATGGCTCGCGTTATCACCAACTACAAGGGCTAATTTAGGCTCGATTAGTGTTAGTGGTGCGGACGCAACTTAGATATCCGCACCTCCGCTAAAAAGTTTAAGCCCCGCTCAGTCGAGCGGGGTGATTTTTTTGTTGAAAAAACGTTTTGGATAAACTATATTTGACGTATGAAAAATAAATTCCTTGCACTCTTGATTTTATCGACGTTTATGTTTGCTGCTTGCGGCGATGACAGTTCTTCCACTTCTGCAGACCCTTCTTCCGAAGAATCCTCTTCTTCCGAAAAGGACGTCAAGTCTTCTTCGTCCAAGAAAGGTGGCAAGTCCTCGTCCAGTGAAAAATCTTCAGGGAAGTCTTCTTCTTCTGCGAAAGAAGATTCCAAGTCCTCTTCGAGCGAATCCCCGAAGTCTTCGTCTTCTGAAGTTTCTTCATCTTCGATAGTGCTTCCGGAAGGGACCCGTGCCGCGAAACTCACCGATTTACAGAAGAACTACGAACTCAAACTGTTCGACCAGACGGTCTACCTGTCGACCGGCAGCAAGCAGGGCGTTTTTGCCCTCCGCATTCCGGACGAATTGTGGGTAGTCACCTATACGGATTTTGCAGGTGGTGTGGTAAGTTTTTATATTGATAATGGCTTGGGAACTGGCTTGCGGTATTCCACAACCGATGCAGCTCAAAAGATTGTGGATAAATGTAAGGTCGGCTTCAAGATTTCGTTCGTGGTCAAAGAAGGCGATAATGCCGATGAAGATGACATAATTTTGTACTCTGTAGACGGAGGCGATTACAGCGAAGCCATCAAGGCTAGTGTTGCTGTTCCGAAGGGCAAAGTTTCCAAGGCTGAGGCGATTCAGAAGAAAATCTATGAATGTGCCGATGGCGATTCTACGAGGACCTTCAAGTTCTTCGATAGTTCGTATATCTATGAAACGTCGGTTGATGACAAAGTGGTGAGTTGGCATGCTGGCCACTATGATGTCCAGCGCAGCACGCTGTTGATGATCCCGCTCTACTATGCGGGGGAGATTCGTACGTTGTTCACCTATTCCGTGGATTCTAGCAATACGATTACGGCGTACAATGGCGAGAGCATGGACTGTACGGTTGAAGATGTCGAGTACGATTACGAAGATGCCAAAGATTTTGCCGGCGAATGGGTGGCGACTAAAGACGGTATCTATTGGACATTTACGTTGAAAGCCGACGGAACTTCCAAGCTGGAAGCATTCGAAGGCTCAAAGAGAGTCGAACTCAAGTCGGGCACCTGGGACGTTTACGGCTACTATATGATGATTCACAACAATACGTTCTTGCACACAGGCTCTACGACAAGTATGTATGGTCAGGTACAGACCGGGACGCGTGATCCTGAGACGGGCAAGATTAGCGGATTCTCGTTCATCCATAATGACCCGGATACGCCGCACATTCCGACCTCGTTCGATGCTCCGGAATAAGACGATTAAACCAATCTCTAGTAATTAATTTCTGCTCTCTGCCAACTTCTATTCTGTGACTTCCGCGAGATACTTCGCGGTGAGCTTGGAGAGGAGTGTCGCAGCCTTGCGTTTTTCTTTGGTTGCTCTGCGATTTGCGAAGAGTGCGGCGATGACTGACGGATGGCGCAGTGCAAACGGCAGGGAAGCTTCGATGCCGAATGCTTTCGATAAAACGAGGGCGGTCGCTTTGAGGTCCTGCGCTGTCGGAGCTTGCGTCTTTGCCGCGCTAATGCCGATGATTCGTTCCGCTTCGTCCGTTGTCGCTTGGGCAACGAGGTAAGGGACTGAAAACATCTTGCCGCCGGCGTGCATCATGCGGAGCGTGAAGTCCGCGAGCCTTACGTTTGCCGGGAGCGATGTGTCGAATCCGCCTGTACGCTGGATGATGCGCCTTGAGTAAATCCCGAGATACGGGTGCGGAGCTGCAACGTAACGCATCGGAGCGTTCTCGTCGATTTCAACAAAACCGGACCCCTTGGTCCAGCGTCTTAAAAGATAACCGCCTAAGAATTTTCTTTTGTCTGTGATGGCGTCCGTTGCTTTGGCGCTCTGTAATGTACGGATGCGGGGCGCGAAAGCATCGACCATCGGAAACCCGTCGGTGACCTCTGCGACGTTGTTCAAAAAATCACGGTCAATCTTGATGCTCGGGTGGGCGAATACGACCCATTCTCCTTCAATTTTATTGAGGAGCTTGTTCCAATCGTTTGTAAAGAACCAACCCAGCTCTGGGTCCGTGAATGGCGGTCGGGGAATTTGTCCTTGCGTCTCGTCAAAGTTTTCGTCAAAAACAAAAACGTCGAACTGCCGCATCGCTTGTCTCGGAAAGTTTAGAACTCGACGCGGAGACCGAGCCTGTGCTCGAAGCCTAAGCTCTGGGCGAGGTAAGAAAATGCGTAGTCGAAAGCGAACAAGTTGGACGTGTAACCGAGACCGACGCTGAACATCCGGGCTTCGTTCGTTTCGTCAGGCCTGCTAGCAGAGGAGGCCAGTTCCTTGATGTCGCGGCTCAGGTCTAGCCATGTGCGCGTGAACCCAGCACGGATACGGAAGTATTCACCGAGAGCGTATTCGGCACCGAGGTTCAAGTCAGGTTCGGCGTATCGCGGAAAGTCCGCTTCGGCAAATAAAGTCAAGCGCGGAACGCTGCGGGGCTTCAAAAATCCGCCAAAGGCAAATGTCTGCGACAGCGGATATGAGTCGTCGGCATCTTTCTCGACATAGCCACGGATCATGGCGCCGAAGTCCCTAGCGACAAAAGAAAAACCGTAGTTCTTGGTATCGGACATCCAAGTCAAGCCCCAGTCGAACGCGGCTGCCATGGCGGTCTGGTCTCCAGTGTCGCCGGTCAGCTTGTCCGAGGCGAACTTGAGCGTTGCGCCAAAGCGGATATGCTTCATCGGGAAGGCTACTGTTGCCGTTGCGAGCTGGCTGCGCGGACTGTATTCGCTGCCGTTTTCTTCGCCGAGTTCGTTGTAGCCGACAATCGTGCCGTACGAAATCCAGTTGTACGACGCTTGCAAGATAAACTTCTTGTATTGCGTTGTGTAAGAAATCGTCCCTTGGTTGTCCGCAAATTCACCAGTTTGCCAGTGAATTTCCGCAACGCGCTTTTTCCCGTCGGCAATGAGGATTGCTGCAGGGTTCAACTGCGTGATAGTCGGGTCGGTTGTCGGGAGTGCTGAAGCAGACTTTTCAAGAGCCGCATTTCGCGGACTGTCAAAAGTCGATAAAAATGAAAAAACTTCTTGCCCCGCATCGTGCTTTGAAAAGTAGCCAAAATCCGAAGCCTGACACGCGATCGCGAGAGCTGCTAATGCTGATAGTTTTTTCAATAAATCCATGATGTAAATTTATAAAAAGTCACGGAGTGTTTTGGAGGAGAATGCGTAAGATTTATATTTTTTTGCATTCTTTTCTTTTTTTTCGATTTGGCTTCTAATCCCTTTACAATTTTAAAATGATTTTATATATTTGCACCTGCTCGGGCTACTAGCTCAGTTGGTAGAGCAACGCCCTTTTAAGGCGTGGGTCGAAGGTTCGAGCCCTTCGTAGCTCAGTAATCGGTTCTGTTTATCGGAGCCGATTTTTTTTTGATAAGTGATTAACTAAATTAATTATGCGATTAACTAAATTACTACTAGCTGATAACTCCTAACTATTAAATAGTAACGAACAAGATGGTTCCTTTCTTAGACCTGAAAAAAATTAATGAGCCGTACAAGAATGAGCTGGATAGAGCCGCGACAGACGTGGTGAAATCCGGCTGGTACATCCGTGGCCATTATGGCGAACTTTTTGAACGCACTTTTGCCGACTATTGTGGAGTCAAGTATGCGGTTGGTGTAGGGAACGGCTTGGATGCGCTCACGCTCATGCTGCGTGCGTCGATGGAACTGGGGCGGCTGCATGCTGGGGACGAAATCCTCGTGCCATCGAATACCTACATCGCCTCGGTGCTAGCCGTTAGTGCGGCCGGGCTCAAGCCTGTGCTTGTGGAACCTGCAGAAAACAGTTACAACATGGACCCGAAACGCTTGAAGGATGCTTGCGGTGCGCGGACCCGTGGAATTCTTGTGGTGCATTTGTACGGGCGTTTGTGCAACATGGACGAAATTTGTGCATTTGCCAATTCGCATGGCTTGCTCGTTTTTGAAGACTGCGCCCAAGCGCATGGGGCTCGCCTTGGCGATGGACGCGGGGCTGGTTCGTTCGGTGTTGCTGCAGGTTTTAGCTTTTACCCGACAAAAAATTTGGGCGCCCTTGGCGATGCGGGAATGGTCGTGACAAACGATGCTGATATTGCAAATATCGTCCGTGCTCTCGGAAATTATGGTTCGGAGCAGAAGTATGTGAACAAATTCATGGGCGTGAATTCCCGCCTGGACGAGATGCAGGCGTCGCTCTTGTTTGCAAAACTCCCGCATCTGGATGCGTGGAACGAGCGCCGTCGTCAGGTTGCGGCCCGCTATTGCCGTGAAATAATGAACGCAAAAGTTATTTTGCCCGAAATGCCTGCGATTCCGTCGGAGCACGTATGGCATGTGTTCGCTGTCCGTTTGCACGACGAGGCTATGCGCAATTCGTTGCAGGAATACCTAAAGTCTCGCGGTATCGGGACGCTTATCCATTATCCGATTCCTCCGCATTTGCAGGAGGCGTATGCGGGCGTGTTTAGCGGTGGCTATCCGGTTGCCGAGGCTATGGCAAAGACGGTGCTCAGTATTCCCATGAGTCCTGTGCTTACGGATGACGAGGTTTCCGAAGTGATTGGTGCGATTAATGAGTTCTAGTAATAAGGTAAGAGAAAATGATGCCCCCGGAACGGACTCCGGGAAAACATCGCGTGAACCTGTAGATTTTATGAAAGCGTTTATGGGTTCCGGGATGGTGACATTCCTGAATGCCTTGCGCGTGTTTGTCGTGAACAAGCTGCTTGCGGTGTTTCTACCGCCGAGCGCATTTGCGTGTGTCGGCCAGTTCATGAACTTCATGACGATGGGGCAGGCGACATCATCCTTGGCTCTCCAGAATGGCTGGGTGAGCTTGTCTGCTCAGAACAAGAATAATCTGGAACAGTTGTACGGTGTGTGGCGTGGCGGTTTCCGTTTGACGACTTTTGCAAGTATTGCGACGTTTGCGGTTGCTTTGGTCCTTTGCTTTATCGTCCCGCTCGAAAAGTTCTTCCCGGGTATCCATCCGCGCCTTGTGCAGGCGGCGATTCTCTTTGCCTTGCCGGGAGTCTTTGCGACAAACATCATTACGATTACGGCATCCGTGATGAACGGGCTTGGGCACTTCCGCCGCTGGGCGCTTATCAACATGGCATCGTCTTTGTGGCAGATGCTTTGGGTGGCGTTCTTTCTCTGGACGGGGCGGCTCAGTGTGCTTTCTATCGTGGCAACGCAGTCCGTGGTGGCGGGGATTTTTGCAGCGCAAATTGCAGCCCGTGCCGGTTTTAGCTTGCGTGAAATTCGCAAGAGCGCACTTGACATTCGCGCTCCGTGGATGTCCTTTGCGTTGATGGGGATTGTCCCGATGGTTCTTAGCCCCGTGGTGCTCACGTTCATGCGTTCGACGATTGGAACTGAACTGGGCTGGGATGCGGCCGGTATTTGGCAGGGCATCTGGAAAATTTCGGACTTCATGGTGGCGTTTTTCTCTGCAATTCTCGGCGTCATCATATTGCCGAAAGTGTCCGAGAAAATGACGAAATCGGAGTTCTGGAGCATGTTCCGTCCGATTCTGCTAAAGTCAATGGCGCTTGCGCTTGTGGCTGTCGTGATTCTTTATTTTGGCCGTTCGCTGCTTGTGATGGTGATGCTCTCGTCGGCTTATTCCGGTGCGGCTGATTACATGCAGATGCAACTGCTGGGCGATTTTTTCCGCGTTGGCGGCTGGGCGCTAGGCCTTGTGCTGATTGCGCGCCGTGAAACGAAAAAATTCCTGACGATTGAAATTTGCTCGCAACTCGTTCTCGCCGGGGCGACTTATGCTTTTGTGAAATTGTACGAATTCAACGGCCCGATGATGGCTTATGCGCTTGAAAATTTCTTGACTCTCGTGGTTTCGCTCGTTGTCGTAGGCCGTCTAAAATGGTCTAAAAGTTAGCGGTTCGTCTTTCTGTGCATGATATTTTTTAAATTGAGGAAACCATGACGCCGAAAGTTTCCGTAATCATTGCTAGCTATAACCATGAGCCTTACGTCGAGCAGGCTGTGCGTTCCGTGATGGCGCAGACAGGCGTCGATTTTGAACTGATAGTCATTGACGATGGGAGCAAGGACCGCTCTCCGGAAATCTTAAAGAATCTTTCCGATGAACTCGGGTTTACGTATGTCCACCGGTCGAACAAGGGTGCCGTCGCCACGTATTCCGAAGCGCTTTCGATGGCTCATGGGCTGTATGTCTGTTCGTTTTCCTCCGATGACATCATGCCGCCGGACAGGCTCAAGAAACAGAGCGATTTTCTGGACGCTCACCCCGATGCTACAGCATGTTTTGGGCAAGTTATTCCGTTCTTCGAAGGCGAAGAAATCGGGAACGAGCTGGACGTGCGCTACTTGCGGAGCGTCCCGCAGATTTCGTTTGAAGAATCTTTTTTGGGCAAGAAGGCATTGCACGGCTGTGCCGAAATGTTTGTACGCGAGAAAATTTTGGCGATAGGCGGGTACGACCAGCGCTATTACTTCGAGGACTATCCGTTATACTTGAAAATCCTCCACAACTATGGACCTCAACCGGTGTCGAAGGATTTCGTGTGTTGCTATTACCGCGAACATGGTGACAACTTGCATGTCGATCATAATCGCATTTACAGCGAAATTTTGCGTATTTTGGCAGAAAATTACAGTTCGCATCCGCTTTACAAGAAGGCCGTCCGCGCATGGAAGGCCAATTGGTTTTCTGCCGTGGCGGCCCAAAGCAAACCTGATGCAATCCGCCTGATTCCGAAGGTGATTTCGCTTTCACCGCGCTTCTGGCTTCGCTTGCCCAAGCTTTTTATTCCAAAAAAACTGTTGCATTTTTAAACGCTTGACAGCGAAAACGTGGCTTGGACCGGTATATAGCTGTGAAAATGTGTGTTTTTTGGCACATGGAAAAAAAATATGCTGTAACGTTCATGTAAGAAGACTGTATATTTATTTTTGTGTGTTTTTCAGAAAGGTTTTTTATGAAAAAAAATCTGTTTCTCAACGTATTTACTGTGCTCCTCCTTTTGAGCTTATCCTTCGGGGTCCCTTCTGCCAACGCCGCTGATCCGGGAGACGGCCTGCAATTCTGCTTTATAACAACAACTAATGCGGATGACGGTAAACCTGAACTTGAATTCCGTCAAAGGACATCGACAGAAACCAGAGAAACTGGCGAAGTCTGCTTTGATTCATGGTATGATCAAAAGGCGACGCATAATCCGGATGTGGGTGAATATGGTGATGCCTACACTTATGTTAGCGATTGGCTGGGCAAACCGTCGAATGCTGATTCCTATATCGCCGTGAAGTCGAATATCAGTTTTGCAGGAAGGGAAGGTAATGCCTGTGTAGAGGGTAAAAACGCCTTCAATGGCAAGATGTTAAACTTAGAAGGTGGTAAAAAAGTTCTTCTTTATGGTGCTTCGACATCGTCTAATTTTACTATTGCTGGACTTTGCTTTATATCCACTATCGATGGTAAGGTTGGTTTTTTGAATGGAAACGCGAATGTCCAAAGTATCGATTTTAACAATGTTTATTTTAAATCTACAAATGGTAATTCTAAGGTTGGCATAGTTGCGGAAAATAATGAAACAAAACACGCTTATCAAAATATTCATGTGAGTAATTCTGAATTTTTGGGGAACTATGCCGGTGCGGTCTTAGGCTATGGTTACGGCTATATCAGCAACATTTCGTTGACGAATATTGTGATTAATGGTGGAAACTATGCCGGTGGTGTTGTCGGTCAGCTGTTTGCCTATGATTCGTATTTGGATGGGGGTTCTACTAATGATGTTTTTAACCAATTTGATATTCAGAATTTGAAAATAACACAAGCTCTTAACAGCAGTGATGAACCTGTATTTACAAACGGTAATAATTATTTTGGTGGAATTGTAGGTCATTTGACGTATGATAGTAAAAGAAAGATTACCGGCTGCAATTTGACTGATTTGGATATCCAAGGGGCTGCTTATGCGGGTGGTCTGTTTGGCCAAGTCTATTACACCGGAACAAACGCTGATGCTACAGAATACTCTGAAATTTATATCGGGAAAACGGGAACTACCGAATCTGTTATCAAAGGCTCTTTATTTGCTGGTGGTGTTGTAGGATATATAATCGAAGGCTCTGCAGAAAAGTCTGCTTTTACAATGACCAAGGCTGGTGTTAATGCCAATGTAATAGGTGGTGGAAAGACTGAATCTGTTGTTGGGGGCTTGATAGGATTTATTAATTATTCAGTATCAAATAATTTAACGTTGACGATTGAACATAATTATGTTATTGGTGATGTTTCTGGAGTTACTAATGAAAATAAAGTGGGTTATCTTGTCGGTGACATGATTCTCTCTGCCGTTGAATTTTTGGATGCAGACGATAAATATGTGAGTAGTGTGCAGTTCAATTACCATTACGGGCCTTATGATGCTACGAAGCATTCTGCAAAAATAGGGATAGGACCGTTTGATAATAGTGGCAAAACTGGCCTTTATGAAACTAATTGGATCAATTCTACATATGACGAAAAATCGGTTAATGTCAAATATAACTTTAGAAATGCGGTTGAGAGTAGTCCTGATAATTACCTTCTTTCTCCAGATGGTGCTTTTGGGTATGATTATAGCAATACTATTACAACTTCAGTGTATGTGTTCTTTAATGGAGTTATAGGGCCTGTCGATATGAAAACGCCTGGTTTTGCGTCTTTTATGAACAAGGACGAAGCTGTTTGGACCCAGAAAGATGGAGTAAATAATGATTTGCCGTTTTTAACGGGCGATGGTGCTATTGTTTCCAAGCCGATTTATCCGGTCGCTTTTAACTTGACCACTTTTTACAACAAAGCCGATGCCGCCCATCAGAAAATTTTAAGCGATGCCATTTCAGATGGCAAACTCAATTGTGAAGAATCCGATTACTATAAAGGTTCCAGCGATAAAGCGTTGCTCCTTTTCACCAATAGCGAAGGCAAACTTGATGGTGATGAAGTCGAAATCATGCAAAGTCTTCTGAAACTAGGTGCGTCTTGGGAGGGGTCGCCAGCATTGAGTGTTGACCAGATATATAGTAATGGGAATACCTTTTATACATATAAAGGTGAAAAGTCATTCGAAATCGTCAATCATTTCTGTCTGGATGATGGCTCTGGCGTTTGTCAATCCGGTACGGACGAAGTGATAATGGAAAAAAATGGGGTGGCCATGCTTAATGGCTATAATTTCGGCTATATGCTAGCTCCTGTCAGTGAAATTAGCGCAAGTGACGCCAATGTACTTGTTCCGCCTTTTATGATAAGTGATGGTACGGACGAATCTATTATTTTGCCTACGGCTTATATGATAAAAAGTAAAAATACATCTGTATCTGATATAACAAAAAATTTTTCTGGCAGTTTGAATAAATTTGAAGATTTGCTTTCTGATATTGGAGCCTTAGATTTTGAAAATGATTATGAAACTACGGTTCATCTTTATTACATCGAAGCTATAAATCCGGAAATCGTAGATGTTAATAATGACAATGCCGACATCTCTATTATGGTCAATGGTTTCGGTTATGGTGCCGATGGAAAGTGGAGTAAACTGATATCCCAGAAAACGGTTGTTGCTAATGGAACCGTGAATATGCCGTTGGCCAGAGGTTATACGGTTGAATTGAATGGCGTCGGGTTCCAACTTGACGGATGGATGGTTGAATTTGGTAAAACTTCGGAATTTACAAGTAGCAGTGTTATCCATGCTTCGGAAAAATATTTAATGAAGCCGACTGAATTTGCTACTAATTACAATAATAAAATTTGGGTATTGCAGAATCTCTCCGCCAGTGACACCGTTTATATGGATTCCATTTATAGTGGCTTGTCATCTGTTAGTGGAGTTTCCTCGAGTGATTTCATGATGAGAATTTCTCCATCTGTTACTCCGATAAATTACGAGGTGACGTTTGATTTCGAAAGTGCTATGGCTAGTAATCCTTTGATTGTCTTTGGTGACAGCTGGGCGTCTTCTTTAAAAAGGACTATGAATTTGAGTGAAACGGAAAGCGTTTTCCCGAAATCGTATATCTATTCCACTTCTGAAAGCAAGTTCTATCCGATGCTGTGGAGTCACCAGACTCGGGATAAGTTTAACTTTGCTGAAACTCCAATCAGTACCGTGGCGTTTAAGGAACTTACACCGAAATTACTGAAAAATGCTTTGGGAAGCAATACGAATGTGGTCGGTTTTACGCTTTATCCGATAAACCCGAATGGGGATGCTGATTTTGGCGAATATGCTCCAGCTCAAGTTGATATTTATGCCTATGATGATGGCGGCAATAAGCTGACCGCTGCAGATGATTATCATGGAAGCATTGTGCTTTCGCAGACTGTCGGAAATATGACCGTTCAACAAAAATCAAGCTTGTTTAATTTGTCTTCGGACTATCGGCATGTTCTTTATTGGCCTAGCACAACATGTGATGATACTTTGACTTTTGACGTGTCTTTTGAACCAGAACCAGGCTATACGATTGTCATTAATAAGTATAACAACACTTGGACAACTGCGCCTGCGGGCGAATTCTGGGGATATGATGCAGATACGAAGAAGTTGAGAATTTCAACAAAGAATATGGACATACCTTCTTTTGAAATTCAATATAAGCCGAATGAGCATTACAATATTGAATATACCATTCCGGAATCAATGCGCAATAAGGTCATTTTTGTCGCGAATAAGAAAACCGCTGCCGGTAAGTATGAACCGGACTGGTTTACAAAACAGGAAAACGTAACCATCGAAACCGTCAAAGCTCCGACGCTTTACAACTCCGAGGGGTGCCGCATCTATTGGAAACCCGATAACGAATCTAAAAAAGCTTTAGCTATCAAGGACGAATTGCTGCGCTTGATTTCTATAGAAAATCAAAGCGGTTACGTCAATACGCTTGTTCCTGATATAGATCATCCGGATTGCCCTGTGGGTGCAGTGACCTCAACGACGCAAAGGGTTGAATTGAGCCGTTCTGGCGATGGCGAATTGACGTTTATGCAAAGATTGTCCTATGAACCCCAAGTTCCAGGTGATCCGGACTTTATTGAAATTAAGCATTCGTTTAAAAAAGACGCTTCTGGCAATTTGTATATAGACCTTCCTCGCGTGTACGACGGCGATGGCAACGATTTGGGTGTAAAGCTTTCGATGGAAGCGGTTGCTAATGATGGTTACGTTTTTGATGTCTTGTCTTACAAAGTCGGGACCGCCAGTGAAGTTTTGCTGAATGGCAGTGAATTCGATTTCATGAACGGTTTGAACATGGCTGTTGATTTTGTCGAACTGAAGCCCGTTTATGTGACTTACGACTTGTCGCTGAAATCGTCTGAAGATTCTTCGAAAACGTATTTGCCTGTGGGCTCTGTTGCGGCCGGTTCGCTCAAGATGGAAAAAGAAAAGGATGTTGTTGAATTCTGGAAGCCGTTCCGTACAGACAAGTGCTTTAGCGGTTGGTCCACAGTCAAGGTAGATGCATTTAAGACTGGAGACCCGATTTTCCCTGCGCTTGATGCTACGAACTACATTGACTTTAGCAAGGATGCAAATGCTCCGACCAATCTCCATGCGATTTGGAATGATTGTGCAGGTAAGGCACCGACTCCGACTGTCGTACTGAAAAACGGCAATGCGCATACAACTCTCGTGTTGTACCAGAAGTTTGATTCCAAATCTTTGCGCCATGAGGTCCCTGATGCGGGTATTTCTCTTGCCGGTAATGCGTTCGACTTCTACATAGATGAAGTAATGACTGAGGTTGAAGACGGGTACAGTGTGGATTTTGCTGCGTACAAGCTTTCTTACACGTATGCGACAGCTTCGGGAACTTCGAATCCGAAGGAGGTGGCGCCGGTTGCAGGGGCTTGGCGCGTTTCTACAGAAGGCATTCCCGCCGTGCCGACATATACGTTTAATTCTACGGCTTCGATGGTGGAATATACGGTCGTGTTTAACGAAAATGCTGCGGGTATCAACGCAAAGCCCTTCTTTGGCGATTCTTGGGCGACCTACATGACGAAGGACGCTTTTGCCGTAGATGCTGATAAAAACTGGACTGTCAAGGCAAACTATAATATCGAAAGCCACGTTAAAAAATTCCCGATGGCTTTGTACCGCAATGGTTATTGCATGCAGGGTTACACGTTCGATAAAAATGATGATGCCAATGGCGTTTATAACGAAATGAACGACTTGTTTATGGACAAGGTTAAAATGCTTGGCAAAAATCCGGCAAATTCAATAATATTGTATGCCTATTGGAACGTGTGCAACGATGGCTTGACCGTAAAACTCGAAGATACGGACAAGGGTACGTATAAATTTACTAGAACGTTTGATTTGGGCGGTGGAGAAAAAACGCCTGAGCGCATATACGAGGCTTCTACGGCGACAATCGTGATTCCTTCCATCAACGAGGATATTTCAGTTACGGGCATGTCGTTTGTTGCTAAGAGTGGTGCCGGGGTCATTGTCGATAATCAGTCAAATTTTAGTTACCGCAAAAAATCTGAAACGAAATGGAATGAAATTTCCGGTGACTTCTTCTCCGTGAAGGCAGATATCGAAAGTATCAAGGCCCCGCTCCTCAAGAATACTTACGAGTTCATCTACGATTTGAATGCTCCTCAAAATGAGGCTGTATTCGTCGGCCCGACTTGGAAAAAGAGTGAATCTTATACGCTGGGCGATGTGTCGGAATCCAAGGACTTGCAATCGCTCAATGTTATGGGTCGCACGGACGCTTGCCTTGTTGGCTGGGCTTTGGATGCAAAGGGCGATAATGAACTCCTTTCGTACGATATTAGCGCTATCCGCAAACTCAATGCTCTTGTAAATGCGGGTCAATCGGTGAAAACGTTGTATGCGGTTTGGAAATCGAAGGGCGGTGATTGCAAACCCGAAACGTTTAACGTTATTTCGGGCATGACTGCTGAACAGGGTTCTTTCAAGGTTTTCTATTCCTTTGAAAACAAGATATATGAATTCGATGTGGATAAGGATGGTGTTGAAATGCCTGTTGTAGAGGGCGCTGAAGTTGCAGTCAAGTTCAACGGAACGAAAGCGTACAAGTTTGGAAAGAACGTGACCGGTGTCGATGCCAATGGCAATGTATCTTTTGATATTGAAAACGGAAAGACGTTTACTGTGGGCCGCAACCAGAAAAATATCACTTTGAAAGTCGAGGCTGAACCTGTTGAATTCCATCTTGTGTTTGATGTTGCTTCTGTAGATTCCGTATTCTATGGAAGTGACTGGACGGGAAAAGGCAAATATACTTCTATCGATAAAAATGCAATTTCTTTCCCGACAATGATCTATGATTCAGACCGTTGCCTTGCCGGTTGGAACGTCAATTCGGAATCCGGGACAGCCTGGACAGAGTTGAATGAAGATTTGCTGAAAGCTCTCTATGCGGTTTATCCTGACATTGAATCAGCCTCCGACATAAAGCTGTTTGCCCGCTGGACGGACAAGGTGGAAGATTGCGCTGGAAATATCACCCGTGCCACAGCGGAAATGAAGCACGGCGAAGTGCAGTTTGTTGAAAAAATCGGGAAGTCTAAAGTTATCCACAAATTCAATAAGAAGGGAACGATGCTGTTGCCTGCCGAAATTGATAGCGCCAATTGGACTTTGTCCGTATCTCCTGATGAAGGTTATAAGCTGGATTCGCTTGTTGTTCAGCGCGATGGCAAGAAGGTTGCTGTACTCCGTGATGGGGACCATTTGCCGAAGAATATGAAAAATGTTGTATTCAAGGCTTACTTTGTCAAGAGTAATGATTCTCCTATTAAGATTGTTGAAAAGACCTTTGATAAGAGCGGCAATGCTATTCGCCTAATTTACAAGACGAGCGATTTTGATGCAATGAGAAATGTTTTCGCGAAGGTAAAGATTGTCGATATCGCAGAGAAAAAAACGCCTGTCATCGATACTACGCTTAGCAAATCTGTTGCACCGTCTTCTTCAAACGAGGTCATTTTCTTCGTGATGCACCCGGGCACGTTCAAGTTGGTTTTCTCGATTGGCGACGGCGAGGAAACGGATGAATTCAGCAAGGAATTTACTATCGATTCGCAGATTGCATCACTTAAGGCGAATCAATGGACGATGGTTTCCCTTGCTGCCGTGGATACATCTTCTATCAGCTGGAATGAAGGCTGTAGCTTCTACTGGTGGGATGAATCTGGCGTTGGTGAATACTGGCAGTATCACTCGTTTAAACGTGGTGATGAAGTTATCGGTAATCGAGGCTACTGGTTCAGCCCGTGGAATGGTGGTTCCCTCGTTATGCGGAAAAATGTTAAAGATGATGGCAAGGATATTGTCTGGAATTTGGAACATAAGCAATCTGGCTGGAATCTTGTGGCAAATCCGCATGGCTGGTATGTAGATTTGTACAGCATGAACGAATCCGCGCTCAAGGATGTGGACGAAGAATCCGAAGTCCGCTTCTATCGCTATGACCCGGAAACCGGTGGTTATGTAGAAATTCTTGAAGAAACTCGTTACTTGGCTCCTTACGAGGCCGTTTGGGCTCAAGTTTCGAAGAAGACAACGTGGAAAATTTCTGCGGAACCGGTATTTGATACGGCTTCTGCTAAACGTGAAAAACGCATTTATGCTTATCCTGCTTTGGAATCTTCGGGAAAGGTTGCTGCTAAGAGTGCGCTTGCAAAGGCTTCGACTGCAGAACGCTGGACTTTGCAGGCTGTGCTTTCGGACAAGAACGGCAAACGTGATTCCTGGAATATTTTCGGTGTGAGCGATCATCCGTTTAATGCCGAAGAACCGCCGGCAAGCATGGGCGATCATGTGAACCTCTCGATTGTCGATGGCAAACGCGCTCTTGCCAAGTCTTTCAAGACGGCAAGCGACGACATGGAATGGACGGTGAATCTTTCTGCATCGGATAGTCGTGAAGGTTTCCTCTCCTTTGCGGGTATCGATGGAGTCCTATCATTCGGTTATCGCGTGTTCGTGACGGTTGATGGTGAAACGACCGAAATGCACGAAGGAAAATCGTTGCCGGTTTCGTTGAATTCCAGCAAAAAGACGGCGACGGTGCGGGTGACGAAGGGCGCTCCAGTTGTAGCAGCGAAGCAATCTCTCATCAAGGGACTCCGTTCAATGACGGTTGGCAACCAGTTGCATGTTTCGTTTGATGCGTCTGAAGGTCTTGCCGGCGAACGCGCTAAGGTGGAACTTTTGGATGTGAAGGGGAAGGTTGTTGCGACTGCGTCTGCAAGGACTCTTGCAGGGACGAATGCTGTGACGATGAAACAGCCCAAGATGGGTGTTTATATCATCCGCGTCCGTGTCGGCTCCCAGCAACAAACCCAGCGCATTATGGTGAAGTAGTGCTTGCCTTATAACAGTAAAAATCCGCTCGGTTTAACCGAGCGTTTTTTATTCTTCCGCAATCTCGTACGGCACATGTCCAAGCATTGCTGCGTACTTCGGAAAGTTCGACGGATACGTCTTGTATTTGCGATTGCGATAGAGTATTGCTTTCGATGCTCTTGAAATGAGGAAAAATTCCGTGAACGCTTTCAAATAATCCGTCGCTTTTTTGGAACTGTTAAAGTCTATGTGAATGCTCTTGCCTTTGACTGTCACGGCATTCGGCATTTTTTCCACTTCCGCAAGGAACGTCGGGCTATCCGCTGTCACAAGGCATTTCGTGGCTGTTGCCTCGGACCCTTTATCGCCTTGAACTGTCATCCCGGACCCCGTTCCGGGATCGGTTTCCAGCATTTCAAGCGCTGCGTTCAGCAATTCTCGTTTGCCCGCTTCTGGCAATTCTTTAAACGTGAATTCTTTGAAATCACCAAGCTTGTTCTGGAAGCGGAACGAAATTGCGGTGTAACCGGAACCCAGCAATTCGTCGTAATTCGAAAGCTCCTGAGCCAATAGCGGTGCTGGCTTGAAAAGCTCGTTGAAATATTCCGGAAAATCTTCGCCTACAGTGTCAATGCACGAATACAGGTGAAACTGCTCATGGCTTGTATCCAGTTGTCTTTCGAGCGCCGAATCGTTGTCAAAATCTTCGCGGTAAAGCAATACGGGCTTTGCGACGCTGCTGTCGTGGCTTATTTCTTTTTCATCAATAATCCAATCGACCTTGTTCGGTTGCAAAATTTCTTGCAGTAAAAACGGTGAAGTGTGGTAAATCTTGAAATCGAGATTGTGCTCGATAGCGAATTTGTATGCGCTTGTCATCCCGCGCAATCTGTCCGTGAGTCCTCCGTGCATCCATTTGCCGTCTGCCATGAATATCAGAGTTTGCTTACAGGCATGACGTTCGCCAATTTTGCGTTGGTCCGCAACATTATGACGTTCGCTAATTTCGTGATTTTCCTCGTATTCGTCTTTCAAATGCCTTAGCTCGATTCCTCGCCGAATTAAATAGTCGTGAACGCGGTTCTCCCCGAGAATGCGCCGCGCCATGCGAATAACGACTTCTTTTGGCGTCAAGGGAATCACGCAATGCCTTTCTTCAAAAATTTGAGGAACAAAAAGCGGGGAAGGTACGAAAGCAGAATGGCCATGCGGTTGCGCATGCGGATTTTTGAGTCGAAAATCGTGCCAAAGCGGAATTTGCGGATGTGGGCAAAAGCTCTTTTGCGGCATTCGGCAAATTCTTCGGTGTCCTTTGTCCGCATCAAGATGCTAAAGCTTGCACTCACAAGCATGCTGCGGGATGCCCTGTAGAGCTTTTTCGATACCGGCTTCATTTTTTCGAAAACGTTTTCTGCAATGTCGAGCAGAACCGTATTCTTGAGCGTAAAATTCGATGATAGAATGCTCGTCGAACGTTTGCGGTAAAGGTAGAGCTTGGACTTCGTGGTGGCAACTTTGTTTGCACTCAACAGAACTTCTGGAACAGTAGCGAAGTCTTCAAATAGCATACCGGCAGGGAAACGGCGTTCTTTCCAAAGGCTTGCCTTGTACAGCTTGTTCCATGCGGAATAGTCCGGCAGAGAATCTTGGTACAGCGCAATTCTTGTGGCCTCTTCGGCTGTTAAAATCTTGGATATAGCGGTATTGGGCGTACTTCCGTCGGCCTGGTAATTTTCGTCGATATTCTGGAAGGTGCAGCAGGCGATATCAGCTTGATGCAGTTGCGCGATGAAAAATAGCGTTTCGAGAAAGTTCGGGGCTACGCAGTCGTCGCTGTCGACAAAGGTGACATATTCGCCGCGCATAATCTTGAGCCCCGTATTGCGTGCTTCGGAAAGGCCCTTGTTCGGCTGCCCGATGAGCCTGAAACGCGAGTCCATCGAGGCGTAACTGGCGGCGATTCTTGCGCCACCGTCGGTGGAACCGTCATCGATGATGATGGCCTCGAAGTCCGAAAAAGTCTGTGCAACGAGACTGTCGAGGCAATCCTTGATGAACGCCTCTGTGTTGTACAGCGGAATGATGACGCTTATGGCTCTCGATTTTACGGCTTGCACGTTTCTCCTTCGTTCTCGTCCATAAATCCCTTAAGGGCTTCGACCCAACCGGCGCGGACAAATGCTCCCGCTTGCACCAAATCTTTCTGCGCTTTTTCGTAAGTCTTGAGAATCTGATTGTACTCGGAAACATCGCGGACCATTTTTACGTCGTTGTGCAGCTTCTTTTCTAGCATGTCCTGTTTCCACTGAGCGACATCGGCAAGCCCCTTGCACGAGGCGTCGAGACTGTCCAGATACGCGGGCACGGTATCGAGGAACGTTTTTTCGTAGGGCTTTGCTTTGGTCTTGGCTTCTTTTACGAGTGCTTTTTGTGAAGTTACGTTCTTGCGCAATTCTCCCATGAGTCTAACGATTCGGATAAAATCAACTTGCGGCCAGATGAGGCTGAACGGCCACATTTTTTTCCAGTGAAATTTAAAAATGGACTCGTGCGCGGTATTCTTGGCGCGAATCATCTCCTTAAGGTTGTTATAGATGATTTGGGACGGTATTTTGTTGATATCTTCGCTCATATATGAAGAATATAAAAAATAGGGGCGTGTGTTCTCTAATTTTACTTTAATTTTTCTTGTTTTTTTTAAATTAAAGTTTAAATTGTTTTTGAAACGTCTTTTTTAAAGGAACAATATGGATAGAAAGAAAATGAAGATTCTCGTCGTGGTTGACGTAGTCATCCTCGTCGCACTCATCATTATCCTGATGACGCTTAAGGGCGGTTATGAGGAACAGGCAAAACGCACTGCAAACGAACAGGAATCGGCTTATTTGGAACAGAATACGCAGGTTCTCGTGGAACAGTGGCGCTCCATCGATCAGTACAGCATGGCTTGGAAACTTGTTCATACGGTACTCTCCGGTGCAAAGACTGAAACCGCATTCAATACGAGCATTGCCGCCATCGAAGCTGACAAGGATGCTCGATTCAAACAGGTTTCCCACGTTTATACCAGTGCTGGCATCAACGACGCTGTGCAGAACGGCATATTCCAGAAGGCCGGTCTTGCCGAAGGTACCATCCTCCTCAAGAATGACAAGGGCGTCAAAGAGGTGGCCTGCGGTAAGGATTGCGTTATCAAGTTCGAATTTGCCAAGGGCAAGCTCAAGAGCCTTGACTACAGCGCCTTGGTTCAGTTCAATCTTGCGAACAAACTTAAAATCGAAAAACCGGGTGAATATCATTTCGAATAAGGGAGAACGTCATGAATTTAAAGAATATTTCCATTGCTCTTACCGTTCTCGTCTTTGGCGTTATTGCCATGCTCTTCATGCAGAAGGGTAACTATGTCAACCAGGCTAGGGAACATTACGAAGCTACGACGGCCAAGTCCTTCAAGGGAAATTCCATGGTCCTTGAACTGGTCAACAACGCAATTGACATGAACAAGTCCACTTGGGCAATCGCTTGCGAAGCCCTCCAGACGGTCAAGAATACTCAGGACATGGCAAGGCTTGAAGCCAAGTTCTTCCCGGCCACCAAGGGCTCAAACAGCATTGCGAACAAGACTCGCCGTTTCGAGGCCAGTTCCGCTAACGTGCTTCTTTCGACATTTGCCAAGGTCGAAGAAGACAAGAAAACGGGCGTGAAGAGCCTTGCCGGCCTCCAGTCCGTTGACGTGAGCGTCTTGCTCGGTAATGTTGCCGTTCCGGTCGCCGAAGAATCTGCTGACGAAGGCGAAGAATAATTCCCTTCTCCAGTGCTGTTCAAACATCCTGGCCCTGCGATGCACTGTGTTGCGTCGAAGAGTGCCGGGATATTTCTTTTTTGATTGTCCATTAAGCATTGAATAGTGTATATTTGATGCCAGGGCAATGATAAAAATCTATAACGAAAAGGAGGAAGTTCTTATGATTCAACCAGTTAACGGAAAATTTGAAATGCCGCAGCTCCCGTATGGGATGGCTGATCTTGCACCGGTGCTTAGCCAGGAGTCGATGCTGTTCCATTTTGGCAAGCATTTGCAGACGTACCTGAACAACTTGAATGCGCTTTTGCCAGGAAGCGCCTTTGAAGGCAAGTCCATCGAAGAAATCGTGAAAACCTCAGAAGGCGGCGTATTCAACAATGCGGGGCAGTTCTTGAACCATGCATTGTATTTCTTGCAGTTCAAGGCCGCTACGATGAACAACGTTCCGACAGGGAGTATAGCCAAGGCTATTGTCCGTGATTTTGGTTCCTTTGAAAAATTCCAAGAAGAATTCCAGGCAAAGGGAGCCTCGCTTTTCGGTTCCGGTTGGGTATGGCTTTCTGCTGACGCTAATAGTAAGCTCGTGATTACGCAAGAGATCAATGCGCAGAACCCGATTACCAAGGGGCTCAAACCGCTCCTCACGTTCGATGTGTGGGAACACGCCTACTACATCGACTACCGC
>JAFWRL010000011.1 GCA_017520105.1 Fibrobacter sp. | reverse complement strand
GGGTGCTCCCGATTTTCCCGCTTTCGATGAGTGCAATTTCTTGCATGATGTGGCTTGGCCTCTTTACGGCGGTCTATGGCGCTCTCATGGCTCTCCGCGCAACGGACGGCAAGAAACTCCTTGCGTTTAGCTCCATGGGCCATTTGGGTCTCGCCGTGGCTGCCGTGTTTAGCGGTTCCGAGGCGATGTTCCCGGCGGTGCTCGTGTTGCTCGTGGCTCACGGTATTTCTGCCGGTGCATTGTTCATTTTGATGGGTATTGCCGAACGCATGACAGGTACTCGCGAACTCGACCAGCTTGGCGGTCTTTCTTCCAAGAATCCGGTGTTCAGTACGCTGTTTGGTTTTGCTGGCGTTATGGCTCTCGCCGTTCCTGGTACGGCAGGGTTTGTCGGTGAATTCTCCGTGCTCCTCTCCTTGTGGGACATGGGTCCGCTCCCGGCTCTCGTGGCTGGCTTTACCTTGATTCTCTCCGCTGCTTACATGTTGCGCTTTATCCAGAAGGTCATCTTCGGGAAGGCAGCCCGCGAATATGAAGAAGGCCGTCGCACGTCTCCGCTCGAAGGCGTTTCGATTGGCGTTATGCTTGCGCTTCTCCTCGTGTTCGGTTTCCATCCGGCTTTCGTGACGGATTCTTTGAACCAGGGTGAAGAGATTGAAGATCCCGCTGCCGCTCAGGTGTTGAGCGAAGCCTCTATCAATCAAGGCAACGCTCCGATGACCGAAGATGAAATCCACCAGTTGGATTCGACTCTTGCCGCGGCCGGTTTTAGGGATGATGAACGCGCTTCCATCATCGCCCAGATGAAGGCTGAAAATAGTACCGGTGCGGATGAAGTGAATGAAAATACTGTGAAGGGGGCTTCCGATGATGAATAACATTATCTATCTCTTGCCGGTTATCTGTGTTGTGCTGGGCGGTATGGTCGCTCTTGCTGCCGAACCGTTCTTTAGTGACGAAAACAAGCACAAGGTGCTTCCGTGGGTTTCGGCGTTCTTTATCGCGCTTGGTGTTGTGGCTTTGTATTACGCCAATACCGAAACGCTTTTGAACCTCTACGCCATGGACCCTGTGCGTCGCGTGCTTTGCGCAGCGATTCTGTTGTGCGGATTCCTCGGCATTTCGGGACTCCAGTGGACACTTGGCCGTGAAAAGTTCAAGGGTGGCGAAGCTTATGGCCTCATGATGTTTGCCACAAGTGGTGCCATGCTCATGACTCAGGCGATTGACTTTGTCGCATTGTTCATCGCGATGGAACTCACGAGCTTCCCGATTTACGCTCTCGTGGGCATCCGCCGCAAGGATATCAACGCGAACGAAGGCGTGTTCAAGTACTTTGTCTCGGGTGCAATTTTCAGCGCCATCTTCCTCTACGGTGTTTCGCTGATTTACGGTGCTACGGGCTCGACGCATTTCTGCGGTCAGGTGCTTGATGGACGTATGCCGATTTACGGCATTGGCATGCTCTTTGTGATTGCAGGCCTCCTCTTCAAGGCCGGTGCTGCTCCGCTCCACTTCTGGGTGGCTGACGTCTATACGGGCGCCTCTGTGGCCGTGACGGGCTTTATGGCCGCAGTCGTGAAGGTTGGCGCACTTGCAGCTCTCGGAACAGTCTGGGTGAGCGTTCTCGTGACGCGCTCCGGTGCCGAAGCCGTTTGGAACCTCGCTGAAAAGGTGACTGTTGCAAATCCGTCCAAGTCGCTCTTCTATGTGATTGTGGTCGTTGCGCTCCTTTCGATGGTGATTGGCGCGTTCAGCGGTCTTGCCCAGAAGTCCGTGCGTCGCATCTTGGCGTTCTCCGCCGTGATGAACGCTGGCTTTATCGTGATTGGTCTCTTGCTCCCGAATTACCTCGGCAAGGGCGAAATCCAGATGGGTCCGATGTTCTACTTCCTCATCACTTACGCCATTGCCTCTGCAGGAGCCTTGACGGGTATTGCCTACATGTCGGGCATGGATGATTGCAAGGAAAATCTCGAAGACCTCCAGGGTGCAGGTCGCCGCCGCCCGTTCGTGGCGCTTGGTGTTGCCGTGTGCCTCGCTTCGCTCGCCGGCCTTCCGCCGGTTGCTGGGTTCCTCGCAAAGTTCACGCTCTTTACCGAAGCGTTCAATGCCGACCTCGGCTGGCTTGCTGCAGTTGGCTTTGGCCTCTCCTTGGTGGCCGCAGTCTATTACCTCCGCATTGCCTACGTGCTCTTTGCTCCGGCTAAGGAAAACTCTTGCTGCGGACATAGCTGCAAGGTGAACGTCGCTTACGTCTATCTGCTCCGCTTTGCTGTGGCCGTCGCCGCTATCGCGCTCCTCGTGATTAGCGTCCACCCGGCATTCGCTCTGATTGGATAATGATACATGTCATCCCGGACTCTGTTCCGGGATCACCTTAAAAACGTCCCGGCTGAAAAAGTCGGGATGTTTTTTTTGTATTTTTTATTTTGTTCTTGAAAAAGGAATCCGCTAAAATGATTTGTCCGAAATGTGGTGAAAAGTACGAAGACGATATGCCTCGCTGCCTTTGGTGCGATGCTCCGAATCCGGACCATGCTGCTGCTATGGAACGTTTGAAGGCTGAAGAAAAAGCGGAACAGGTTAGACTTCAAGAACTACGTGAAAAAAACAAGGAAAAATTCCGTGAAGAATTAAAGGGGTTGAAAAAGGATTCTGTTGGTGCTGTTAAGGAGATTGGAAATGCAGCTAAAGATGCCGCCAAAGATTTAGGAAATGCATCTGTTGGTGCCGTTAAGGAGATTGGAAATGCAGCTAAAGATGCCGCCAAAGATTTAGGAAATGCATCTGTTGATGCCGTTAAGGAGATTGGAAAATCATCTTTACCTATGCTTAAAGGTGTAGGAAAATTTTTGCTATTTGTCGTTGTTATTTTGCCTAATATTTTACTTTTGAATAGATGGCTTTCAATAATATTTGATGCTTTGTTTCCTTATAACCTTACAGCATCTTTTTTTATGGCATCGTCGCTATCTATTGTTTTTTGGTCTGTTATTGTAGGATTTCAATGGAAACGATGGTATGGTTGTTATTTGGGAATTGTAATGCTGGAGAGCGAAGCTATGATTCTTATTACGGTTGTAAAAATCATAAAGAAAATAGCTGAAATTTATCCGTGATTTTTTAAGAACTTTCTAAAAATGATTTGTCCGAAATGTGGTGAAAAGTACGAAGACGATATGCCTCGCTGTCTTTGGTGCGATGCTCCGAATCCGGACCATGCTGCTGCTATGGAACGTTTGAATGCTGAAGAAAAAGCGGAACAGGTTAGCCTTCAAGAACTACGTGAAAAAAACAAGGAGATTTTACATGAAAGTTTGGAGAGAATAAAAAATGAGAAATCCTCAATATCCCTTACTGAAAATTTTAAAGAACGGTTAATAGAGGCAAAGCCGAAAAAAAGAATTACTTTGGCATTAGTGCTTAAGGAAATTCCGAAAATTTTGGTGTATGTCCTTTTTATTTTGCCTAATGTTGTCTTTTTGAATATTTGGCTTGCAAAGATTTTCCTAATAATATTCCCGTCCAGTCCAATGCTTATCTTTTTTGGAGCCGCATTATTATCTATTGCTTTTTGGCTAACTATCGTATTGCTATTTGTGAAAAAAAGGTGTGGTTTATATCTTCGGATTTTGGTGTGGGTTAGCGAGTTTATGGTTGGTTTTACAGTTATGGAAATCGTTAGGAGAATTGGTAATTTAATATAAAGCCCAGTTCGTTGTGAACCGGGCTTTGCTGTGTTTTGAAAGGGTGAATTTGTTTAGTTCATTATACAGCGGACGGAGTAGCCATTTTTTTTATTGTTGGTTCCTAGACTTACTTTGTTAGACATTTCGTCCCAATAACCAGCGCCATCGTCATAATTAAAGGGTAAAATGTATGCTCCGACGTTGTCAAGATCAAATTCATTAGCACTCCAAAAAGTCGTAAACTCCCCCAAAACCTCAAAACGATCCAAAACGCCATTCATCACGCCTGCTGGAAGTACCGAGAAACCATATGTATCTAAGCCATTTTGATTGTTTTTCCAACCGCTTCTCGATCTAAGAGCCTTACTTGATGTTAATCCACCTGTAGCCTTAATCAATTCTTCCCACTCGGTTTTTTCTGGCAAATGCCATCCATCAGGGCAAACTCCACGGACTGGCCATGAAGGTGTACATTGTTTACCATAGCCACAATGGTTCGGAGTGCCAGAAATTATTCCGGCGCTGTCCATAGCAGCACTCCACAGATATAAGCGACCGTATGTATCACAGTTGGTCGGGTCATTCTCATAGCAGAAACTGGTAGAATCAAGATTGGGACTATCATCCAAATTTTTTGAACTTCCTAGATATGCATAATTCAGGTTTTCTGCCATCCAAGTCTGATTGCCGATTTTGATTGTATTGTAGGTCTGACCATCGCGGTCATCTGTAAGTATTCCTGTTAAAAGGTCTTTCACGCAGCGGACTGAACGCATTTCGTCGCTCTTAGAACAAAGTCCACTTTCAAAATCACCGTTTTCAAAAATTTTAGCATAGCAAGGCCCGTTGACGTCGTCCGCAGAAGATGTTTGGAAGAATGCTCCAAAATTCATCCATTTATATCCATCGGCTCTTTTGTAGCCGCCCGGCAAAACTGTAAATCCAAATTCATTGTCTCCGGTATTGAAATCTTCAACCCAGTCGTCTGCGGCCTTTAACTTTTGCCCGGCGGTTTCTTCTCCTACAGCTTCGGCAAGCGTTTGATATTCTTGCGATTTTGGCAAGTGCCAGCCTTCTGGGCAAACGGTCTGAGCGTCGTCCCACGTATAAAGTCTTCCGTAGGTGACGCAGTTGTAATCCTTGTCGTCGTAGCAAGCGCTGCTTTTTGTTTTGACGTTCAGATTTTGCGCCATCCATTCTTGAGTCCCTATTTTTATGGTCTTGTAAACTTGGTTGTCTCTAGAATCAGTGAACTCGTCATAAGTCTTATTTAAATTCAAGAAATCCGTCGGCTTTTTCGTAGGAGGCAATCCCTGAATACAGCGTACGGAGAATCCATATTGTTTTGTCTGTGCAATGATTTTTGTGCCGCTGGAAATGTCCATGGCTAACATATAAGCGTTATCTTCATTTTTCTCGGAAATGGACCAGAAATCGGTGAAACGGCCTGCGCCAACCATTTGTCTATCCGTTGGGAATATGTAACCTGCAGGCAAGACCGAGAATCCATAGTCGTTAGTGCCGTTGTTGTTTTTGTTCCAGCCGTCAGTTGTTTTTAGTCTTTCCGCCGTTTTTTCGTCGCCTTCTTCGTTGCCCACGTATTTAAGGAGCTCTTCAAAATCAGCTTTCGTTGGCAGGCGCCAATTTTCAGGGCAAGCTTCCTTGGCGGCTGACCATAAATACAGTCTTCCAAGGAAATTGCACATCAAGGAATCGTTATCATAGCAGTAGCTGCTGGCTCCGTTTTGATATTTATAATTCAAGTTCTGGGCCATCCATGTTTGGTCGCCGATTTCAACAGTCTTGTAAACTTGGTTGTCTCGTTCGTCTGTTAATTCGCCGTAGGTTACGTTCGGATTCAAGTAATCTGCGACTTTATAATCTTTTATGCAGCGGACGGAGCGAAGTTCCGCTGCGTTACTTTTAGAACAAAGTCCTCCATAGGGCTTCTCGTTCCAACCAATTTTTGCGATACACGGTCCGTTGAGGTCGTCTTCTGTAGATGTCTGGAACTCAATCAACTCGGATACGTATTTGTATTTCTTGGAACTATCTCTGTAGCCGGCTGGCAATGCGGTGAATCCGAAATCGTCCGTGCCATTATAGGTGCTTGTCCAGCCTTTCTTTGATTTGTACATTTTTGCGTCATTGGCGCCATTGTACGTTTCGTTGAAAAGATCATGGTAATCCTTTGTCCTCGGTAATCGCCAGCCTTCCGGGCAAACGCTCTGTGCTTCTTTCCACGTGTAAAGTCTTCCGTAGATATCGCAGTTTGAATTCTTGTCGCCATAGCAGGCGCTTTCTGATGTTTCATAATTCAAGTTTTGCGCCATCCACGTCTGGAGTTCGATTTTAGTAGTCTTGTAAACTTGGCCGTCTCGCGTGTCTGTGAATTCTCCATATTCGATATCCGGATTCAAGAAATCCGAAGCGTGGGTTCTGTTCGTTTCGTCTTGCATAAATGCGTCGTATGCAGCTTTGCCGTCTTTGTATGTGCCGACAGCGATGATGTTGAATGTAGAGTTGCTGACGTTGCTCTTTAACTGGAATCCCACTTCGCGGACGTGCGGCATGTAAACGTCGAATTTTGCTTTTGGCCCCCACTCGGATTGTTCGAACAAGGACAAGGGGAAGCACATTGTGTTAGGATTATCGGCGGCAGGCAGATATATGTGATAGAAGTTCCATTTGATGCTGTGGGAATAAGCCGAGTCTGCACCTCCGCCGGTGCCGAGGTACATCATGATGCTATCCTTGCTGGCTGTATATGTTACGCAGACGCCGCCCCAGTTTTCGAACGAGGAATCGGTATTGACCATGAAGCCAAAGCCCGGATAAGCGTCTTCGGGGATTTTTCCCGTTTTGCCGCAAATGCCGCCCTTGCAGCTAGCGAGGAGTTGGGGCGAATAGGTGGATGCACCGAATGTGATGTATTTGTCGGCGTTCAACCATACGTTTTCTTTGAGGAGATTCTTTTTCAGGTTGGTGGTTGCAGAATCGTTTACGAGTCTGTTGCCGCCGTACCAGACGAGGTCTTCATCGGAAATCATGGTGGGTATGGGTTCCGTCTTGACGCAGCGAATGGAAATCGCATAATTCTTATAAAAATGATTATTTAAATGGGGCTCTTTGTCAAAATCCAAAGTCATCGCCTTTCCAACATCGTTGTCCGCTTCGTCGGTACTCCAGAAGGCTGCGCTTTCACCGGCATCGCCAAACGCCAAATCGGACGTCGTGTAACCACTTGGAAGAGCGGAAAAACCGTAGTTATCGGAGCCGCCGGAACCATTTTTCCATCCTATCTTCGTCTTTAACAGGTCTGCCGCCGACGATTTATCGCCAGCATACGAGATGAGGGTATCCCATTCCGCCAGACTTGGCATATGCCATCCGGTAGGACAGACGCCGACGACTGTTTCAAAGGTTTCGCAGGATTTGCCGTTTCCGCAACCCTTGCTTGTATTCGTGTATTTGCCTACGCTATCCATCGCTGCGGCCCATGTGTAAAGGCTTCCGTATTTGTTGCAGTAGGTGCCGGTGTCGTTATAGCAGTAACTATTATCTACAACAAGGTCTAGGTTCTGTGCCATCCAGGTCTGGTTGCCGATTTTCACAGTCCTGTAAATTCGTTTGTCACGAGAATCTACAAATTCACCGTAGTCTATGCTCGGGTTCATGTAATCCCAAGCGTATTCAAAGGCAATGTCGTAGAAATAGCTGGCGTCGATATCGGATGGAGAAATGTCGTTGTCGTTACCGCACATGCCGTAGCTACCGATTTGGTAAATGTTGAAGAACTGCGAGCCTTCCGCCGAACTTTCAAAAATGATGGCGATGGAACTGAGTGATTTTGCGGCCTCTTCGCCTGATAATTGCCAAGAGCCTTCTTCAAAGTCGCTCCATTCGAAGTTCTTGACATAGTACTTGTCTGTGTCACCAACTTTGGGCAAAGTCACTTTTGCAGCTCCGATGGTAGGCGAGTTCTTGTCTTTGGCATCAAGGTACAATGCGGCGTCTTTGTTGGAGGAGTATGTAACGCAGAGACCTTTCATTGCAGAGACATCAACGCCTATATTTTTTTCTTGGCTTGGTTGCAGTTTAAATGATTCTTGAGCCCATGCGTTTTGGGGGCCGAACTTGATGAATCCGCACAAGCCGTTACAGGCTTCGTAAATGCCTTCTTTGGGGGTGAACATGGATGTTGTTCCATTCTTTACGGTGTCAAGAAGGGCTTCCCAAGGAGAGCCGCTGCCGAAACCGGTTTGTACCACGTTCGATTTGTCTTTTCCGTTCCAGATAAATTGCTTTACAACGCTGCTGCTTGATTTTACGCTGCTGCTGGATGTTGCTGTAGTTTTTGCGCTACTGCTGGACTTTGCGCTACTGCTAGATTTTGCACTGCTGCTCGATTTTGCTGTGGTTTTTACACTGCTACTGGACTTTGCGGTGGTCGATTTTACAGAACTGGACGACTTTGCTGTTGTCGATTTCACGCTGCTGCTGGATTTTGTCGTGGTGGATTTTGCACTTGATTTTGGCTCGGTGAGCGCACTTCCGTCAAATCCGATGGCGACAATCGTAAGCCCTTTATCTACAGATGCTTTTTTGTTGACGACAAATGCGATTGTATTTGCGTCGTTCTTGATAAACGAATAGATGTTTTTCTCGCCGGAAACGTATTCCATGTCTTCGTATTTGACGGTGAGAACTTCGAACGAACCGACGTTTAGTTTTCTGCGCCATTCGCCTTCTACCTTGCCTTCTTTGTTGACGGAGCGCAGGCTGACATAGGCTTCGGAATATTCGTTGCCGTAGGCCACAACAAGCTTGCTGTGGTTGGCGATGTCGCCGCTCTTGACTTGAACGCCCGCTTCGAAATCTCCGGAGGCTTTGTCGAGTTTAACCGCAAGGCCGCCATTTCTCCTGAGTATCGGGGTCGGGTCGTCGGGCAGGAGGTCTGTTGTGAAGTTGTATGCTTTGTCGTCTTTGCCTGCAAAAGACAGACTGACGGAACCTTCGGTAAACTGGCTCCAGCTTTCTCCGTCTTCAGTCTGGCTCATGAATTCGCCTTTCTGGACGGTACACCAAATCCAATCGTCGGTATTGCAGGTCGGAGACCAAGGCCAATCAAACTTGTTGAGCATTTCCTTGAACGCTTCTTCGTTGCCGTAAGGGTCCTTCCATTCGTTTTCGTAATCTCCGACATAGTCGGAGCAGGCGAGGGGCAAGAGTGATGCGAATAAAAGAGTGGCAAGGTGTGATTTTTTCATTTCGGTAGATTTGTTGAACTTAAGGATTCGATTGAACATGGCATTCTCCTTAGAACAAGAAACTGACGCCGACGCCTGCGGCACCTAAGATTGCGAAAATGAGACCCACATTGCGGAGCGTCTGGCCGCTTTGAATCTTGTCGTGCTGGTCTTTGTATTCGCTTGGGTTGACTGGTGCAACTTCGCTTTCTGTTTTTGCCTTGTTGTTCCCGACGATGGCAAGTATCGTTCCGGTCACGGCAACGCCTGCGCTAACTCCAAGTGTAATCCAGCGTAATTTTTTCGATGGCTTGCTGTTGACGTTCGTGGGAACGCTTTCGCCAACGTTAGTTGTCTCTACGGCTTCTTCGACTAGGGTCAATTTGACGCTGTCCGGGGTCACTGCTGCGACCGTGTCCGTGACCGCTTGAGCCTGCGCTTCGGCTAATGCTTGCGCCTCTGCCAGGGAATCTGCAATGGCTTGTAACGAATCCTGGGCGTTCACGATGGAGTCGGGCGTAAAGGCGAGTTGGTGCGTTACGTGCACGACCTCGTGCCATTTGGGTTCAAAGACGACCTTGTCGGTCCAGCCGTCTCCTTTGAGTCTTACATCTGCGCACAGGGGGATGGTTCCCGAATAAGGCGTGCTTCCGGATTCGGTGCCATCGATGAATAAGGCCACGGATTGCGGCTCGCCATTGTGTTCTGCCGCTAGCTCAAGCCCTCCGTTGCCGCGGACCAGTTCCTGGTTGAAAATTTCGGTCTTGTTTTTGGCGATAGAGACATTGAATTCGACAGGATCGAAGCAGGGGTGCGAGAGTAGAACTTTGTGCACACCGGCTTCCATCTCGAATTTTTTCCCGTCCAGACGTGTTCCGTCAATTGTTACGGCGAGTTTTCCTTTGCTAGCGACATTTCCGGGAAGTACCGGGTTTATCTCCAGCCAGCCGAAGTTCGGCATCATCTGGAAATCGACTTTCTGGTTGTTGGATTTGATATCTACGAGTACTTCGGCATCGTCATAGCGTTCAAGCGAAGCGACGAATCTGTGGTTGCCTTCTTCAATTTGCACTTTGCAGGGCGTGCTCAAACACTTGGGGATGGCCTTGCCGTCGATTGTCGGCACGGCACCTTCTGGCGTCGAGGTGATTTCTACGATGAATCTTTGTTTTCCGCCGTAGCTGAAGCCGCCTGCGTTCTCGATGGCGCCAATGCCGCCGAAACCAGCAAAACCTGATGTGCCCTTGACGTTCCTGAAGAAAGCCGGAGCTTCTTTCTTGATAAGTTCGAGGAGTTCCTCGACGTTCTGCCCTCGGCCATTGAAACTCGCGATAAGCTTGTTCCCGGCGGTTTCATAGAGTTCTGCCGAAAGCGTGAGTGATGTACCGAAACGCCCGACTCGTGCTTGGCAAATAAAGTCGGCGGCGATGTTCTTGCCCGTCTCTACGAGGCAACTGCCTTCACAATCTTCTATCGCCTTGCCCGGCGGCAACATTTGCTGGATGTTCTCGCGGGTCATGATGGTGTAATTCTGTACAGCGGGGAGTTCCTTGACGGCTTCTTCTCGCAGGACGTTTGTGAGGTACTGGCGGTCTGATAGTGAGACGCCATCTTTGGCGCTTGCATCGGCGCCTGTTTCAAGTACGGCCACGTAAGTTGCTTGAGAAGTAACTACGAGACTGACTAAAAGAAGTAAGAAAAATTTAAAGTTATTCATACGAAAAATATAACATATGCTAAAAAAAATGGTTCACTAAATATTGCATGGACCGAAAAAATGGGAAAATGTGTTCGATTTCCGTTGAATTTGGGTGGCTGCGATTTATTATTATTTTAGAGACAATCAAATTTATATGCGCTTAGTAGCTCTTTTATTAATAGTTTCGATGATGCTGTCGAGTTGTGCTTATGTCACCTCGGCGTTGTGTGTTGGTGCGTCTGTGCCGATATTTTATGCTAGTGGTAAAGCTATATCCCATAAAAATAAAAAGGAAACCCAGGATTCTGTAAAGCAGGCCATTGCGGATTCTTTGAAACAGGAATATCCTGCAATGCTTCAAGATTCGTTATCGAAAAAGGCGGCAGATATAGCACAAAAGAACAGGGTGCGAGAACTTAAGCAGGTTGCTTGGAGAGGGGGTGCTGTATTGCTTGTTTTTGCAGGAATTACCGCTGTCGTGATTTTACTTGCGATGCCGTTTAGAGCGAGTCCTGGGTTAGGCGATTAGAATTTCTATATTTCGATCGAATCATTTAATAACAGGTTTTGAATTATGGACAAGATTTATCGTTCAGGTATTGGTTTTGACGTTCACAAATTGGTGGAAGGCCGCAAGTGCATTATCGGTGGTGTTGATATCCCGTACGAAAAGGGCTTGCTCGGCCACAGCGATGCGGATGTGCTTTTGCATGCGATTAGCGATGCTTTGCTCGGGGCGGCTGGTCTCGGCGACATCGGCACGTACTTCCCGGATACGGACCCGGCGTTCAAGGGCGCTGACAGCTTGGAACTTTTGCGCAAGGTCGGCGAAGAAGTCAAGAAGGCCGGTTATGAAATCGTGAACATCGATAGCGTTGTGATGTGCGAACGCCCGAAGGTGAACCCGCACAAGGACCAGATGAAAGCGAATATCGCCCGCGTGCTCGGCATTGACGTGAAGCAGATTGGCATCAAGGGTACGACGACCGAAAAACTCGGCTTTACGGGCCGTGGTGAGGGTATCGCAAGCCAGGCCATCGCCATGGTGCGCTCTATTTAATTGCTTCAATCGTCATTCTGGACGAGTGGAACGATGTGAGAAATCCAGTTGAATTTGACTGGATGACGCGTTCTTTCTTCTTCCTACAGCCAACTTTCATCGTCCAACTAATTTGTTGTTCCCGGTTCAACATGAACGGGGATTTCTTTTTATTTTTGCATAGATTTTACTTCGCTTTTTCTATATTTTACCACGACTTTACAAAGCGATTCACTGCCATGAGCCCGGACTAGCTGAAAGGCAGCGACGATGATTCGGTAGTGACGTAAAAGAGGAAAACGCTATATGGCCTGGATGGCTCTAAAAATGTTGGGATGTTTGGCGCTGCTCATGTTCGGCATGAAGTCGATGAGTGAGGCGCTGCAAAAGATGGCAGGGCCGCAGCTTCGACATGTGCTCGGCACCATGACTACAAATCGTTTTACAGGTATGCTTACCGGCATGTTTGTTACAGCCTCTGTACAGAGTTCGACCGCCACCACGTTGATGACGGTCTCTTTTGTTAATGCGGGGCTTTTGACGCTCATGCAGGCGATTTCGATTATCCTTGGCGCACACATCGGTACGACGGTCACCGCGTGGATTATGAGCCTCGGGTTCTCGTTCAACATCGCGAACTTCGTCTATCCGGCGTTCTTCATCGGTATCATACTTGTTTATATGAACAAGAAGCGAGTCTTGGGCGAGTTCCTGTTCGGTGTCGGTTTCCTTTTCCTTGGGCTTACGACGCTCAAGGAGACGGGCTTTAGCGTGGTGCAGGACCCGGCGGCAAACGCTTCGATTAGCGCGTTCTTCGCTCGCTTCAACGATCCGAATTTCTTCAATTCGCTGTTCTTCCTCGTGATGGGTACAGTGCTTACGTTGTGTGTGCAGTCTTCTGCAGCCATCATGGCGATCACGATGATTCTCTGCTCCACCGGCGTTTTGCACATCGACCAGGGCATCATGCTCGTGCTTGGCGAAAACATCGGTACGACGATTACGGCGAACATCGTGGCGCTCTCCGCCAATACGCAGGCCCGCCGTGCGGCGCTTGCTCACTTTACGATTAACGTAATAGGCGTTATCTGGGTGGTGATTGTGCTCAAGTGGTTCCTCGCTGCTGTTTGCCACGTGGTCGGTTTTGACCTCGGCATTCGCCCGGGCGACGAAGGCTATGCTGGTAACCTCGCGAAAATTTCCGTGGTGCTTGCGACGTTCCACTCGGCTTTCAACGTGTCGAATACGTTTATCCAGATTTGGTTCATCAAGTACATCGAAAAGTTCGTGTGCCGCGTGATTAAGCCCAAGAACTCCGAAGAAGAAGAAGATTCCCGTTTGCATTTCATCAGCTCGGGCCTCATGGGGACTCCTGAACTTTCGCTTCTCGAAGCGCGCAAGGAAATAAGCCTGTTCGCGACTCGCACTCACAAGATGTTCAACTTCGTGCCTGATTTGCTTGAAATGAAGGATGAGAACGACTTTGTGAAACTGTTTGCCCGCATTGAGAAGTACGAAGGCATTAGCGATAACATGGAAATCGAAATTGCAAATTACTTGAATAAAGTAAGCGAAGGCCGTTTGAGCCCCGAAAGCAAGACGACTATCCAGGCGATGCTCCGCGAAATTTCCGAGATTGAGAGCATTGGCGATTCATGCTATAACATGGCCCGCGCCATCAACCGCAAGTTCCGCAGCAAGGAAGACTTTACGGAGGACCAGTATGCGCATATCAAGCATATTATGGGGCTGTGCGAAAAGGCTCTAGTGCACATGATTGCTGTGCTTGACGATTCGCAGCAGGTGGATGCGAACCGCACGCTGAACCTGGAGAACGAAATCAACGACTATCGCAAGCTCCTGAAAGAGAAGAACATCGTGGATATCGAAAACCAGAAGTACAGCTACCAGATGGGCGTGCATTACATGGACGTGGTGAACGACTGCGAAAAACTGGGCGACTACGTGGTGAATGTGGTCGAAGCCCATGCGAACAGGAGATTTCTGGTGTAAAATGCTGAAAAAGTGCAAGTCTTTTGAGGCTTTGCGTTGGATGCCCCGGTCATTGAGCTGGGGCTTTGTCTTATGTTTTTGTAAAATTTGTGTAAAGTGTAAATAAAACCTTTGCGAAGCCTTTGTTTTAGGCATTGAAATAATTAGAGGGTCTTTTTATTTTAATATTGCGTAAATTCGTAAATTTTAAACATGATTTACATCGTAGAAGACAATTCCGAAATCCGCGAAATGGAAACCTATGCGCTCAAGAGCAGCGGTTTCGAAGTCAACGCTTTCGATTGCGGGAAAAGCTTGGATGAAGCGGTTAAGTCTTGCGTGCCGGATTTGTTCATTCTCGATATCATGTTGCCGGGCGAAGATGGCCTTAGCATTTTAAGGCGTCTTCGCGCACAGGAAATTACCAAAAACGTTGCCGTCATCATGCTTACGGCCAAAGGTTCCGAGTTAGATAAAGTCAAAGGGCTAGACTCGGGAGCGGATGACTATATTGCGAAACCTTTCGGCATTTTGGAATTTATCTCTCGCGTCAAGGCGTTGCTCCGTCGTTCGGGCCGATTGAATACCGATGCCGAAGAGCTGAAAACGTTATCTCTCGGGGGAGTATTTCTCGATGAAGCGAAGCATACCGTTACCGTTGGTGGCGACAATGTGGAGCTGACCTACAAGGAATACGAACTTCTGAAACTTTTCTTGTCGCATCCGGGGCTTGTCTATTCTAGGCAACAGATTTTGGAAAAAATATGGGGCATTGATTTTAAAATGGATACGCGGACTGTCGATATGCATGTCAAAACGCTCCGGCAGAAATTGGGTGAGCAGGGCTCCATCATCCAGACGGTTCGCAATGTCGGGTACAAGGCTCAATGAAAGACCGTTTACGATACAGCTTGATTTACATGGGCGTGATTGCCGCTTTGTTTGCTGTATTTTTTACGGTGCGTGTTTTCGAAGGTGAAATGACTGACCAGCTCAAGAGTCAGCTGCGAGAGAACTTACGGCTGATTGAAGTTGCCTATACTAACGAAGCCCTTGGAGACGAACCCCAGAAATTATCCCGGTATGCAAGCAAGGACCTCCGCATTACGCTCATTGACCCGAAAGGTGGAATTCTCTACGACAGCGACGCCGAAGCGGTCAAGATGGAAAACCACAACGACCGCGAAGAGGTCATAGACGCTTTTGAGAAAGGCGTCGGCGAAGACCTCCGTTATTCTTCAACCTTGCAAGCGAAGGTGTTCTACTTTGCCAAACGGCTGGGGGATGGTAAGGTGTTGCGCCTTGGAATGCGCCAGGCGAATCTGCAGCAGGTCTTTTCTAAGACCATCCCGTATCTTATCGTCTTGCTGGCGGCTATTGTCACTGCGTCGATTCTGATTGCGATTGGACTAAGTCGAGCCTTCATCAGCCCGCTCCAAAAGTTGGTGGATCAGTTGGGAACGCCCGAATGGATGAGCATAGAGAACGTCTATAAGGAAATCGCGCCTCTCGTCAACACCATCCGCAAGCAGGACCTCGAACTGCAATTGACGATTGAACAGCTCTCGAACGAGAAACAGAAAATTTCGCATCTGAAAAATGAATTTACGGCCAATGCCTCGCACGAACTGAAAACACCGCTGACGTCCATTTCAGGCTATGCAGAACTTATTGAAAGTGGCTTGGCGAAGCCCGAAGATGTCAAGGTCTTTGCGGGGAAAATCCACAAGGAAGCGCTCCGCTTGCAATCCATTGCAAATGATATCATTACGCTTTCGAGGCTGGACAACCCGGAAGGCGAGCCGTTTGATTTAAGCGAAAAAGTCAACCTTTGGAACGTAGCGCATAGTTGCATCGAGGATCTCTGCCTGAACGCAAACAAAAAGTCCATCCAGCTTTCGCTGGACGGCGACACTTCCGCAGAAATCCTTGGAAACTCGAAACTGCTCTACGAGATGATTTTCAACTTAGTGGATAACGCTATCCGCTATACGGAACAGGGCGGCAAGGTGGTCGTGCTCGTGAAGCCGAATGCCGTTGTCGTGAAGGATACCGGAATTGGAATTCCGGAGGAATGCCAGTCCCGCATCTTTGAACGGTTCTATCGTGTCGATAAGAGCCGCTCCAAGGAAACCGGAGGAACGGGACTCGGGCTTGCAATCGTGAAACACATCGCAGAAGTCCTCCATGCGTCAGTTCACCTGAATTCGACCGTCGGTTTCGGCACCGAAATCAGGATTGATTTTTCACCCTTTTTAAATACGAATAAGGTTCTATGATTCTTGCAGTTTTAAAAATGATCGGTTGCCTCGCTCTTCTCATGTTCGGCATGAATACGATGAGTGAAGGCTTGCAGAAACTCACCGGCGGACACCTCCGCGCAGTCCTTGGCACCATGACCAAACATCGTGTGGGCGGGCTTTTGACGGGTACGTTCGTTACCGCTGCCGTGCAGTCCTCGACGGCGACAACCGTGATGACGGTTAGCTTCGTGAATGCGGGGCTACTCACACTCAAGCAGGCCATCCCGGTGATTATGGGTGCGAACATCGGTACCACCGCGACGGCGTGGATTATGTCGATATTCGGTTTCCAGTTTAACATGAGCAGTTTCGTGTGGCCTTTTTTTGGACTTGGAATTGCACTCTCCTACGTGCATAAAAGTAGCGTGAAAAGCTTCGGCGAATTCGTGTTCGGATTTGCGTTCATGTTCCTTGGACTTACGACGCTACGCGAGAATGCTGTGGCGATGGACCTTTCGCATAACCAGACGATAATCGACTTTTTCTCATCGACGGGTGGCTGGGGTATCTTCAGTACGCTCTTGTTCCTCTTGCTGGGAGGAATACTTACGATGTGCGTGCAGTCTTCTGCGGCCATCATGGCGATTACCTTGATTCTCTGCTCTAGCGGCGTACTCCCGATTTATCAGGGTATCGCACTTGTGATGGGCGAAAACATCGGTACTACGGTCACGTCGAATTTGGCCGCGCTCTCGGCGAGTACGCAGGCGCGTCGTGCGGCATTGGCGCACATGCTCTTCAACGTGTTCGGCGTGGTGTGGGTGCTTATCATATTCCACCCCTTTGTGAACATGGTTTGCCATGTGGTGGGTTTCGACCCGAACTTTGTTCCGCAAACAGAAGAAGAAATTGCCCATGCGAGTGTCCGTGTGACATACGCCCTTTCCGGGTTCCATACGGCATTCAACCTTTGTAACGTGATGCTCCTTATCTGGTTCATCAAGCCGATGGAAAAGCTTATCTGTAAGATTATCAAAGAAAAGGAAGATGGCGAAGATTTCAGCATCAAGTTTATTCGCGGAGGCCTCATGAGCACGGCGGAACTTTCGCTGTTCGAAGCACGCAAGGAAATCAACCTCTATGCGGAGCGCACTCTCAAAATGTTCCGTTTTGTGCCCGATTTGCTCAAGATGAAAAACGAGGAGGAATTTACGAAGCTGTTCGAGCGTATTGAAAAGTACGAGCGGATAAGCGACAGCTTGGAAATCGAAATTGGCGGGTATTTGAATAAAGTCAGTGAAGGTCACTTGAGCCCAGAAAGTAAGACTTCGCTGCAATGCATGCTCAGGGAAATTTCAGAAATTGAGAGTATTGGCGATGCTTGCTGCAACATGGCTCACGTACTCAATCGCAAATTTAAGCTCGGGGAAGACTTTACCGAAGAACAGTATAGCCGCATCGATTCCATGATGAAACTTTGCGACCAGGCGATGGAACAGATGCTCAATGTCATCGAAGACAAACCGCATACGAAGGCATCCCATACGTTGAAACTGGAATACGAAATCAACGATTATCGCAAGATGCTCAAGGAGCTGAATATCAACGATATCAATGCGCAGCGCTACAGTTACCAGTTGGGCGTGCATTACATGGATATGGTGAACGACTGCGAAAAGCTGGGCGACTACGTGGTGAATGTCGTCGAAGCTCACGTAAACCACAGACTGCTGGGAACGTAAAATAGGCATCTTGTCCAAAAAAGTTTCTACATTTGATGCTTAGAAGATGTCCTTGCCCCTATTTGGGGCGAACATAAAAAGGAGGGCTATATGAAAAAAATTATGGCGTTGGCTTTTGCCTTGCTCTTTGCGGTAGCAAATGCCGCTGAAACTTACGTGGCTTCGGAAAAAATCACGCAACAGGTTCTGTCAGGGGATCTTTCCCAGACCGTGTATGCTGGCGATGAAATTAAGCCGGTTACGATTCTATATGAAAATACTGGCCTTGCCGAAAATGTTGTACCAGAATATTCATCGACGAACTTTTTGGAAAATTTTGGATTGTCGAAAAGGTGGGTGGGCTCTAGATGTGAAATTGCGGGAGAGATGAGAGATGATATTCCCGCTGGTACGTACAATGCTTTTATCGTCGTCCGGGACAATGAAGGCAAGTTCGCCAAGACTGAGTTCGAGTTCACTGTGCTGGAAAAAGAAGAAACGTTGTCTTTAAAATGGAATAAAAGTAGCGGTGACGTGAATCAGGAAGTCACTGCGGGTAAGTCTATTACGCCTATCGTTTTCGATTACGAGGGAATAACAAGTTATAGCGTGAGCGGACTTCCGTCTGGACTTATAAAGAATATTGATGAAAAAAAACATAAAATCATGATTGTCGGCTCTGTAAATAGCGATGTAATGTCTGGTGATTATGAATACAAAGTCACTGTTAAGAACGACCAAGGCGATGAAAAGAGCATGTCGGGAACGATTGTTGTGAAAAGTGGCAAGGCTCGCACATCAATAAAACTTGTTAGTGTAAAAGCAAGACAGGAAGTCCTGGCGGGCAATGAGATTGAGCCTGTCGTGTTTGAGTTTGCAAATGTTCGTGTCGATGAAAGTTTATCTTCATTTAAGTTCGAAGGATCGTTAAAAGGATCGTTTGCGTATAGTGTAGAAGGAAATAAGCTCACGTGCAGTGGAACTGTCGATGAGAATTTGAAGGGTGGATTATACACGATAAGAATTATTGCAATTGGTGAAAATAACAATGATACCGCTTTTGCAAACGTTGATGTGATTCATAAGTCTGTAGAGACGAAGGTATATGTCATTGAAAATGAAACGCAGTCGCTGACTGCCGGCGATTCTATCAAGCCGATTGTTTTCAAGGTAGAACATGGCTCTAATCTTGAGCTTACGAATTTCCCGGGCGGTTACGGGCTTAAAAAAGATGGTAATACGGTGACTATTACAGGGCTGGTTGAAGAAAATGCTAAGGGCCCGTATGACGTTGTGCTTACAGTCACTGGTGCTGACAACAATGCGAGTGCAAAGGCGACGATTAATGTAGCAGCTGGGGTTATGTCGTTCGATGTTGTTGAAGGTAGCGATAATCAAACGGTTGTTGCTGGCCAAGAGATTGTTCCGATAGTTTATCAGTACAACCATGTGAAACTTATTAATGGTAAAAAAATCCTTGCTGATTTGAAAGTGGAACAAGATAAAGAAAAAAAGCAAGTTAAGATTTATGGAACTGTGGATCCTAAAATGGCGGCCCATGAATACGTTTATTGGTTCGAACTGACGGATTATTATGGAGAAACAAAGACTGTAACGGGCAAGGTGAATGTCGTTGCTTCTATTGACGAAAATTCGTCTTCGTCGGTTACATCTTCGTCGAGTTTGGCAACGAGTAGCAGTTCGTCGCAGAACGTCATCCTGAGCTCCAGCGAAGGATCCAGTAGCAGTTCTGCAACGTTCAACAGTTCTTCAAGTAGCGTCATTCTGAGCAGCGAAAGTCGCGAAGAATCCAGTAGCAGTACAAAGCTCGCGTCGTCTTCAAGCGTTATAGCATCTTCGAGTTCCGCGAAGTCTAGCAGCTCGTCGCAGAACGTCATCCTGAGCTCCAGCGAAGGATCCAGTAGCAGTTCTGCAACGTTCAACAGTTCTTCAAGTAGCGTCATTCTGAGCAGCGAAAGCCGCGAAGGATCCAGTAGCAGTACAACGCTCGCATCGTCTTCAAGCGTTGCGGCTTCTTCGAGTTCCGCGAAGTCTAGCAGCTCGTCGCAGAACGTCATCCTGAGCTCCAGCGAAGGATCCAGTAGCAGTACAAAGTTCGCGTCGTCTTCAAGCGTTATAGCATCTTCGAGTTCCGCGAAGTCCAGTAGTTCTGCAAAACAGTCCAGCTCTAGTGTTGTGGCTTCTTCGAGTTCTGTGGTTGTATCTTCAAGTTCTGCGAAGTCCAGCAGCTCGTCGCAGAACGTCATCCTGAGCTCCAGCGAAGGATCCAGTAGCAGTGCAACGCTCGCATCGTCTTCAAGCGTTGTGGCTTCTTCGAGTTCCGCGAAGTCCAGCAGTTCTGCAAAACAGTCTAGCTCCAGCAAGGATGAGCAGAAGTCCTCTTCGAGTTCCGCGAAGTCTGGCAAGAGTTCTTCGAGCGGAAAGAGTGATAAGATTGTTGCGGTTGCAATGAACGGCGTGAAGTTTGGTTATGCGAACAATGCGCTGACTGTCGTTTTGCCGGTATCTTCGATGATGCGTGTGCAAGTGTTCGACTTGACAGGTCACTTGGTGGAATCGTTTGAAGAATCTGTCAGCGGAACCAAGAACTTTAGCCTCGCTCATTTGAACAGGGGCAATTACCTTGTGCGCGTGGAAACCGGTAGCCAAGTGCGCTCCGCAAGAATCACTGTGAAGTAAAGACATATGACTATGCCAAAAAGGCTCCGCGGTGGCGGAGCCTTTTTGAATTCTGCGAGAAAGCCGCTAGACGACGCTTATAACGAGACTACGCTCTTGCGGCGAGTTCTTCGGGCGTGCGCGCCAAAATATCCCAGTCGCCGCGCTTGATAATCTTGTAGGCGTAACCCTGTTCGGTGAGGAACAGCTGGCGGTTCATCGCAAATTCCTGTTCCTTGGAATCTTGCGTCACGATGCTGTAGAAGTGAGCTGCACCGCCGTCGCTCTTGGGACGCAACACGCGGCCGAGGCGTTGGGCTTCTTCTTGGCGGCTGCCAAACGTTCCCGAAATCTGGATGAGCACGTTCGCGTCGGGCAAGTCGATGGCGAAGTTACCGACTTTGGAAACCATGAGGTTCTTCTGTGCGCCGGAGCGGAATGCCGCATAAAGCTTTTCGCGTTCCTTGTTCGGCGTCTTTCCGGTAATCAGCGGAATCTGCAAATCTTCGGAGAGCGCTTCGAGCTGGTCGATATACTGCCCGATGATGAGCACGCGGTCGTCCGGCTTGCTGAAATGCTTGAGCAGTCGTTCGACGATGTCCGTCTTTTCTGGGTTCGTGCTGGCGAGCGTAATCTTGTCGCGGACCGGGGCAAGAGCGTACTTCATCTTGAGTTCCGGTTCCATCGGGATGCGGATTTCGTTACAGTCAGCGGTGGCAATCCAGCCTTGCGCCTCGAGGATACGCCACGGGATGTCGAACTTTTTCGGACCGATAAGGCTGAAAACCTCGGTTTCCTTGTGGTCTTCGCGCACGAGCGTTGCCGTAAGGCCCAAGCGGCGTGTGGCCTGCATTTCGGTACTTAGGCGGAACACGGGGGCGGGGAGCAGGTGGACTTCGTCGTAAATCATGAGTCCCCATTTCTGCTCGCTGAAAAGCGGGAAATTGGCAAGTTCCTTCTTGACCTCTTCTTCGGTCATTTCCGGTTCCTTGACTTCCTTGTCGTCGTCGCTCTTCTTGGCGCGTTTCCTTTGCGTTAGAATCTGGTAGGTGGCGACGGTGACGGGGCCGATTTCCTTGACTTCGCCGGAATATTCTTTCACCTGATCCAAGGTGAGAGTTGTCTTGTCGCAAATCTCGCGAATCCACTGTCGCGATGCCGAAATGTTCGGCGTCAGAATCAGTGTCTTGGTCTGTATCAATGCCATCGTTGCAAGCCCGATGACCGTCTTGCCGGAACCGCAGGGGAGCACGATTACGCCGGAACCGCCTTTTTCGCTACCGCTTGCATAGAAAACTTGTGCGGCGTCCTTCTGGTAGTCGCGGAGTATGAACGGCTTGCCGGAAACGGTTGTTTCGCGGAGCTGGATGGGGAGCGGGTCGCCGACAGTGTATCCGGCAAGGTCTTCGACCGGGAAGCCTGCATTGGTAAGCGTCATCTTGAGATGACCGCGGCGTTCAGGATCGACTACGGCATGCGTATCGTCGATAAATTCGACGATGAACGGTTCAACATCCCTCAATTTGCAGATTTCGACGAACATGATTTTGTCGTCGGATTCCATCATCAGGCGGTCGCCTTCTTTTCTCAGACGGAGGAGACCGTAACGGGCCATGTAGTCTTCAATTTCGGTGACGACTGTCGGCGGTATTGGATAGCGGCTTTGGCTTTCGAGCCTTTCGAGAACTTCGGGAGCGCGCAGTCCAGTTGCTGCTGCGTTCCACAAGCTCAAATGGGAAATCTTATAGGTGTGCAAGTGCTCCGGGCTTTTGACGAGTTCCGTGAAAGGGGCGATTGCATCACGTGCGGTAGGGTAGTTCGGATTATCGACCTCGACCATGATTTCGAGGTTGCTTTGTACAATAATTGCGCCATTCGGATTCATAGAGCGACAAATTTAGTTAATTTGAGTCGCTTTCGCAAGTCGTGATTTTTTATTTTTTCGGGTTGAACGGAACTCTAAAAACTTTAGCGTTTTGATGAACGGTAACGCCCTTTCCCAAAAATTGTCCATAGAATTTTTTATTTTCAGTTTGGCCCAATACCAGTTCCGCATGGGGGGCTATAATCGTCCCCGCCCATACACCATTGACAATGAATGGCTTGTGACCATAGTAGTATAATTTTAATCTTTTTGCTATAAAATCTAAATTTCGATTTTCAGTAGTCGCATTCCATTGAATGTTCTTGTTGACATGTAAAATCATCGAAAAATCGGGTTTTACAAAATCTATACTGGAACCTGCATCCAGCTGTAGATTTTTCACGGAGATTTCGCCTTCATCGAAATAGAGCTTGCCTCCGGCTTCTACCTTGATTGTTTTAAACGAGGCAACACCTTTCAATGTATCGCTTTCTCCGGCTCTCACGATTTTTTCAGCTTTCGTCTTTATCGCCTTGGCTGAAAATTGGGGGATATGGTACGGCCAAAGTCGTTCGTCGTGATTAAAAACAATAATTTCATTAATGGAATCGTTGACATGGGAGTTGCCGTAATAGCGGACTGTCCCAATAGTTTTCTTGCTTTGAATTTGAATCGGCCCTTTTGAATAGACATTCCCGATTCTTGCTCCTGTACCCACATCAACGGATTTATTCTCCTTGGCTTCTGCTGCTATATCACACTTATCGGTGCATTGCGAATTTTCCGAAGAGCCCTTGAATAAGGAGTCTCCGTCATTGATTCTTATATAGCCCAAGGAGTATATGATAATGTTGTTTGGAATTTCATTTTTGAGGGAATCTTCTCCATTGTTTTTATCGTAAGGGTCCGTTTCCCCGACATCCACGAATCCGTTATGGTTTAAGTCTTCTTCTCCGTCTTTAATACCGTCACCGTCAGAATCGTCGTCGTTTTCAGCCCTTTTGCCATCTTTATCGATATCTGCGAAAAATTCTTGTGTAACACCGTGCCCTTTAAGTATTCCTGGACGGAAAACGTTTTTTTTGCCACTTATCTTTTCCCGAATGACATAAGAGTAAATCTCCGTTTTATCGTCAATTCCATCTCCATCGGAGTCCTTGGAATCATAGCGAGAAGCAAACCTATACAATTCATCAAAATCCATGATGCCGTCGGAATCGGAATCAACGTGTACTTCAGGAAGTGTTGCCCGAACGGAATCGACCCCGCTGATGATGATAAAGGAATATATGAAATGCCAGTTTTTGCCAAGGAGAGTCCTCCATTCGTTTTTTCCGTAGTTATCGATGTTTATGAAATGGAATTCAATGGAGTCTGCATTTCGATATCTGTATCCGTCAATAAGCATGGTATGTTTGTGTTTCCATGACTCAGGATTACATTCTTCTCGCTTCATATAACATTGATTGACATAAATGGGTTTTCCATCCGACAGGCTGTCAATCCACATTTGCGCGGCTAGTTTTTGGTTCCCCTGAAAATCGTCATTGGTTGAATATTCTTTAGGTCTGGGTATGTTTAACGCCCAACTAAGCATGTAAGATTCGTCACTTCCCGAATTCATAGGGAACGCAGCAAGGGCAGGACCGGGCGAACTATTTACTTTTTCTCGCCAATCTTCATATTTCAGGGGAAAGGAAGTTGTAGCGGTATCATAAAATGCGTGTGCATCCTCGTACATGTGCCCTAGCGCGACGATTTCATCCAAAGTCAGGTTGCCTCTTTCTCCATTCGCCATTCTGTAATAGTGGTTCAAGTTGTAAATGGCAATAGCCCAACAACGGACTCCTTCATCTTCATCGAGAGGTCTTGTTTTGGGGTCCAGCGGGGCATGAATCGTATCCCACTTTCTTTTATCGGCCAATTCTCCCCAAGAAATGTTCAGCAACCGCGTGTCTTTTCTACCATCCGAAGATATAATGGTGTCTGTACCGCCAATTCGATATTCTGGAATCCCAGGGTGGTAATCCGAACGATTCTGAGCAAAGATAATCGTTGCTAGCAGTAAAACTATTGTTGCTATTCTGGAGCAGCTCATATAGACCAATATATAATTTGCCGTACCCTCAAAAAAACGGAAATGCCCCAAAAACAAAAACTCCCCGGATTTGCGTCCGAGGAGTCTTTCGAGCCACCCAGCAGATTTGAACTGCCGACCTGCTGATTACGAATCAGCTGCTCTACCAGCTGAGCTAGAGTGGCGAAGCGAGAACAAAGATAGTAAATGGACCCTTTCTTGTCAAGATTTACTGACAAGCTTTGCTTTTTTTTCTATGATTGGGCTACAGAAATTTTTTTAACATGGAAGCTTAATTATGGCTAACGAATCTAATACTAATAATTCTGAACTTAAGGCATTCTTTATCCAGCACGGAACGAAGGTCGCGGTGGCGTTTGTCATCGTTATCGCTGTGATTGCAGGGATTATCCAGTACAAGGACGCCCGTAAGGCTGCTGCTATAGAACAGAGCGAACTCATTGGCATGGGATACACCTACCTCTATGCCGGCGAAAAGGATAGCGCCCTTGTTGAATTCGAGGCGAAGATAGCTTCGGGCAAGGTCGAAGGCCTCGCTCTTGCCAAGATTTCGCTTCTTGCTGGCAATATCAAGTTCGAAAAGAAGGATTTTGACGGTGCCGCCCTCCTCCTCCAGAAAGCTCTTGACAATGCGGGTTCTGTCGCTCTCGTGCGTTCGGCAGCCATGCATGGTCTTGCCGCTGTGAAAATGGAAAAGGGCGACTTCCCCGCTGCCGCGAATTTCCTCGAAAAGTACATTGCTGAATTCGGCAAGCGTACAGGCGACCTGGAAGACCGCTACCAGAAGGACGAACCGGCAGACGAGGTCCCGATGGTTGCTGATGCCATGTGGAAGCTCACGCTTGTGTATCAGCAGCTCGGTGCAAGCGACAAGGCTAAGGCTACGGCTGAAAAGTTGCTCCACGTCTATGGCGACAACCGCGCTTTTGCGGACAAGGCTAAAAAGTTCCTCGCTAGCCTTTAATTTTAGTTATTAGCTTAGCTAATGGTCGTTCGTCAATGGTCATTAGTTTTCTGTCGCTTATAGCAATGTCGTGCTTTTTGTCACCCCGGTCTTAGTGCCGGGGTCGTTTTTGTATGTTGACGTTATTGTACAACATAATGGACAAGAATGATGAAAAAGCTTCAGGAACTCGTGATGCTGAAATATATAGAAGTGGAAAAAAGGCGAAAAAAACGAAGATAGCCTAAATGTGGATTATGATATCGGTTTTATAAAAATCTATTTACAAACAATACCTCTTTAAAAGAGTATACTTATATTATACACAACTTAAAATGGGAGGGATGCACCATGAAAAAACTTTTCCTGATAACCGTTGTAGCTGCAATGTCATTTGCATTCACTGGGTGCGGCGATTCCCCGGAGAAACTTGTCGATGATATTGTTCGGGATGGCGTCAAGTGCTTTAAGAAGGAATACGATAAGGTAAAGTGCGATGAATTGGAAAAGAAGTACGAAAAACGCAAGGAAAACTTCACCGAAGAAGAATTGAAACAGATTGAAAAGAAAGCCCTCGAAAAGATTCTAGTGGAAATAAAAAAGATTCACGACGAGAAAAAAGCTAAAAAGGAAAAATAGCTTGAATTAAAGGGTCTGGTCTATGTAGGTTCGTCTCCATATTGGGGACGGACTTTTTATATTGATATTATTGTACTACATGGTGGAGATGATTCATGAAAAAAAGTCTGATTTGCATAATTACCGCAATGCTTTTTGCTTGTGCCGGTAGCAAAAGTTCGTTGGAAAAAATGGCAGATGATATTTTTTATGTGAGCTTCATCTGTACTTCTAACGGAGAAGCCGAAAATTTGAAAACAGCGTGCCAAGAGTGGACTGAAAAAAAGAACAAATTGACTGATGAGGAACTGAAAGAAGTCACTAGAATTGGGACTGAAAAATATCAGATAATGGTGGAGAAGGCGGGCAAGTTTGTACAGCAAAGAAAAGAAGAAGATGACGCCGGCATAAAATTTTTGAGTGAAGCTCCTGCTGTTTTACCAGCAGATTGTAATGATTGTAGTGAATTGTTGAAAAAAAAAGTTGATTCAGTTCATGTCTTTGTGACAAAGTGCGAAAATGACCAGCAATGGCCTGAAGAAGAGTGCTTAAAACTGAATAAACGCATTACTGAACTTAATGGCGAAATGAGTTTGGATGATGAGAAAAAAATTTTTGAAATTCAATATCAAAAACTCATGAAATATTAAAAGCGCTTTATAAAAAACTATTTAAGTTCACTAAGGAAAAAGAAGGAAAGTTACCCTTAAAGGGCCAAAGTCCAGCCGATGACGAACAGGATGTAATAGGCGAAAACTCCAGAAATGTCGGCGATACCGGTTGGCGCTCCCCAGCGGAGCGTTTTCTTTTTGGGGATGAATCCGCAGAGGGTGCCTGCGATGAACCCGTACAAATGTCCGAGAATGTCTGCGTTTTCGCCAAGGCCTAAGAACACGGCGAGCGAGGCGGCGCCGCAGAGCGGTGCGAATCGGCGGAGCATGCCGTGCGTTTCGCGGGGCATGAGGCGGAACTCGATGACGGCGAGGCATCCGATGACTGCAAATACGAAGCCGGAAAAGCCGAGCGACCTAAAGCTTGTCTGTACTGTGAGCGCAACGACAAAGTTGGCGACAGCGCTTGCGACGGCAAGGAACGGCACGAGTTTCGCAAGCGGGATGCGGTAATGCAAAAGGCTTAATGCGAGAAATCCTGAGACCAGGTTTCCGGCGAGGTGTCGTTCGTCTCCGTGCAGTGTCATGGCGGTGATGGTGCGCCACCACTCTCCCCGCATGATTTTTGAGGCGTCGGCGATGCCTGCGCTGTTCATTTGGACGACCGCGCCTGAAAAATCTAGCAACGTGCAGATGATGGGTACTGCAAGCACCCAAAGCGGCTGGAACGTAAATTTTAGTGGAAGGGGCGGGTTTTCATCTCGTGGCG
>JAFWRL010000056.1 GCA_017520105.1 Fibrobacter sp. | reverse complement strand
CTTTGCCTATATAGGCCGAATTTCAAAGGAAAAGAATCTAGAATTCCTGAATTCCGTGTGGGAAAAGTTTTCGACTAAATTCAACGATGTCGAGCTGATGTACGTCGGATACGGTTGGTATCTCGAAGAAATCAAGAAGCAATTCCAGGGCAACCCCAGTGTCAGCTTTGCCGGAGAGCAAGGCGGAGAAATGCTCGCAAGCCTTTACGCGGATGCGGACTTTTTCTTGTTCCCGAGCACCACGGATACATTCGGAAATGTCGTTGTCGAGGCGATGTCCACGGGAACGCCCGCCATCGTGAGCAATTACGGCGGCCCGAGAAGCATCGTGCAAGATGACAGCTGCGGACGCATTTTGCCGATTGACGAAGCGAAGTGGCTTGAGACATTGGAAGAATGCCGCACCATCAAAATCGAAAAACCGGAAGTCTATGAGCAGATGCGAATCGACAGCCACAAGCGCAGCGAACGTTACACGCTCGAAAGTTCGACAAAGACGCAGTTCGAATTCTTTAGGAAACTGAAGAGAGATACGTTCGGGATTTGAGGTATGGGGTCGTGCTTCGCACTCTGAGGCCGCTTCGCTCTGGGGTTTGAGCTTTTCAAGTTTCCCCATAGCCCAAAGCACCCCTTCGATGAAACTCAGGGTAAACTCCGGTGCGAGACCATAGCTCATACCTACATACCATAAACTATTGACAAACAACTAATGACTCCAGATTCTTTGAAACGATTGCGTAATTGGTTCAGGACGAATGCAGCGGAACTTCCGTGGAGGCCGGCCGATTTGGATGCACAGCGCAATCCGTATGTCGTATGGATTAGCGAAACGATGCTCCAACAAACGCAAGTTTCGACTGTCAAGGATTACTTTATCCGATGGATGAAACAGTTCCCCGATGTAGAGACGCTAGCCAAGGCTGACGAAGCAGAAGTTTTCAAGTTCTGGCAAGGACTTGGCTATTACAGCCGTGCAAGGAACATTTTAAAGACCGCGAAGATTGTTGCAACCCTTCGGCAGGCTCAGGGACCTAGCAAGATGCCCGAGACGCGGAAGGAACTGGAAGCGTTGCCAGGAATCGGAGCATACACCGCAGGAGCCATTTTAAGCCTTGCGTACCACAAACGCGAAGCGATTTTGGACGGGAATCTTGTTCGAATTTTTAGCAGGCTGTACAAGCTAGATTTTTTGCCAACGTCCCGGAACAGGGTCCGGGATGACAGATCGGGTATGACAGAAAAGAAAGCCACACAATCGTCCTCTGAAATTTATTGGGCTTATGCGCGGGATATAGCGGATTCACCGAAAGCATACATGCATAACGAAGCCTTGATGGAACTCGGAAGAACCGTGTGCAAAACGAAATCACCACTCTGCGAAGCCTGCCCTCTCCACAACGAATGTCGCGCATTCATAGACGGACAAACAGCTGAATTTCCACCCGTAAAAAAGCGTTTGGAAAAAAACTGGCACGGAACGGTTCTCGTCGTAGAAAGCAAAGACGGAATGATTCTCGCCGTGAATGGCGGACAAAAATTTTTAGACAGGCAACTATCACTCCCGCATTTCGAAAGTGTTCGCGGAGCAACCGTCGGATTCCCTGCCAAGGCAGAAGACTACATCAACGCAGACGATGTCGAAACCATTGAACAAAGCGGAACATTCCGCCACAGCATCACAGTACATAAAATCGAATGCAACGTGCTTCATGTGCAACTCTCCGTAAACGCAAAAAACGCTAGAACAAGCGGAGCATACACAACAAAATGGATAGAAAAAGCGAAAGTCTTTGAGACTTTCGCAAATTCCTTTAGCTTGAAAGCTTTAAAAAAATTTCTTTAAAGAGGAATCCTGGTCATCAGAACGCTTTCTTCGCAGTACAGAAGAAGCGTAAGCGACTATATTCACCATTCGGAGTTTCAATCGCATCTTTGCCAAGAGCCTGAATAATGGTTCCTGTCAGCGAAAGCCCCCACTTCGGGAAACGTTGTTCAAATGTTGCATCCCAGAACCAGTCGCCCTTGGCAACAAACGGATCCCTGGAGCGGAGATTCCATTGAGCATCGCTTCTATAACGTATGGAATGCGATATGCGGAACATCTTTTTAATGAGCCAGTCTGCATTGAAAGCGACAAAGAATTCAGCCGGATTCACTTCGAAGCGTTTTTCGCTACCATCAATTCGTTCAAAACCCGTCAACGCAGTAAAGTTAAACAGGTTCTTAAGCCAAAGCTTCAACCAGAATTCTCCCGTAACGCCTTTAATCCAGGAGTTTATGCGGGCAACATCACCGTGACGGAACGTGTAAATTTTTTCATCGACATATTCATCCACATCAAATGTTTCAGCACCGTATTCAGCCCAAAAACTTCCGCGAAGGCCAAAACCAAGGAAATTCGTAAGAGAATCTTCAAAGCGGACAAAACCTTGCAACAAATCCATGTGACCAGAAGCAGTGAGCGAAATCGTATCGCCGTCAAAGAACTCGTGAGTGTCTGCAATCGGATTCAAACGCGTTCCAGAAATGTTCTTCGCACCGATGGAAACATTCATTTTTTCAAGCACTGGAATGTTGTACTCAACGCTATCCTGAACAAGCCAATCCCTATTGTTGATGCCAAACATCACGTCGAATTTCAAATGTTCTTGCGGACGAACGTTCATTTCGAGGAAAGGCCACAAGACGCGATCGCTAGCAAGCCCTGTATAGACAGTTCCCTCATCACCGACAAAGCGGAAGGCAAGCCCTGCAGAAAGTTGCAGCATACCGCGGCGGCAACTTTCACCGCATTTATAGATAATGGAGCCGTTCACCTCCGTGCGCTCGCCAGTTTCCTTTTTACGTTTATTCTGGTATTCGGCATTTTCATAGACAAACGTTGTCGAAAAATTTCCGATATCGGCACGTGTTTCGACACGAGGCTTATAGTGTACAGGAATCCATCTGGAACTTTCTGTAAAGAGCCATATGTATTCCATTCCGACAAGCACCGAAGCATTTACAAAATCATTTGTAAATCCAAGTCCGCCATAAGCCGAACTGAACATGGGATAGTTTTCACCGAAGAACGAGAAAAAGTCATCCACTTGATGTTGTCGGATACCATAAGAAGATCTGAAGCAGTAATGGTCATCTTGGAACAAACGGAATGTTGCCCACAAGCCATGGAGCAACGGCGTACGGAATCCAACTTCCAAAATAGGAGTTCTGTTGGTAGGACGTTCTTTCGGGTCCGTTAAAAAATCCTGATAAATTAAATCTCCTAATTCATTACCCGTTTTCATCCAAATGGAAGGTGCTTCTATCGGATCCCAACTTGGCAATACTGACATGCGATTGAACAGAAGACGATAACGCAGTTTACGAGGCGTCCACAGTTCACTTTCGGAATGAATTCCGCCCGCACCCAAAGCACGATCAAAATAGTATGTCGGGGAACCTATCAAGAATGTTCCGTCGTCGCGGGAGACTACCTCCATCCCTTCCATTTCTGCGTCAATAGATGCAAATACAGAACACGCCGAAATGGCCAAAATAGAGACAAAGCTTTTTTTAAGTGAGGAAATCATTACCAAATACTCCTTTCGAGAGTGATTCCCGCAGACAACATATTAGAACTTTCTGGAAGAGTCCAAAGATGTTCCCACATGACATTAAAACCTAAACTATATTCTTTATACTTAAACACAGGCAAACTAATTCTTGCATACCAACCAAATTCTGTTTCGTTATCCGTCAAGGAACCACCAAGTTTACCCCAATTTTTATCCTCGGAATCAGCTCGAGTCCAGCTACAAGTGAAACCACCACCAAGCACCACCGGATGAATAGGCTTCCATTTCCAATCGGCACCGACACGACCCATAAACTGATGAACTCCGTCAATATCGGTATTCACATTCGGTTTGAAATAAGTGTATTGGAACATCACGACTCCATCAACATTGTCCCAGTACGTGTAACGGAGGCCTATACCGCCGTACAACGCATTTTCCACGGCATCCATCAGATCGCCCATGGGGTAAATTTCGCCACCTTCCAAGAATACGGCAAAATGTGAAAATGAAATATCGTTTGCGACTGCGGCAGAGTCGTTTCGAAATTGAAGCGGATCCTCAGCATGCAAAAGCGATACCAAACTTATTGCTAGAATCGTGATTAGTTTTTTCATTTTTTGTATTCCAATGCTTGAGCAAAAAAGCCATCTAAACGGGAGTCTTTAAGGCCGGGCAAAACTGGTTCGCCGACCTTAACAAATTCAGAATGTGCCTTGAGGAAGCGCGCAATAACGCGAGTCGTTTCGGCGGGATCCGGACTGCATGTCGCATAAACGATACGTCCGCCAGGAGCTAGTGCGGTCGATGCGTTTTCAAGAATTTTGTATTGCAGTTCGGCAATTTCGTTAATGGATTCCGGAGTCAATCGATAAATGGATTCAGGACGGCGAGCGATAACGCCCATGTTGCTGCAGGGGACATCGAGCAAAATTCTATCGAATTTTTCATCAGACGAGAGAGGCGAATGCAGCGGGGAGGTCGCGGGAACTTGAGACGGAGCGAGATCGAGGACTTCAGTCTTGATGTTCTTAAGACCGAGACGTTCCATCAAGTCCTGCATTTTTTCGAGACGCGACGCAGAGGAATCGCTGGCGAGAATTTCTAACGAACTATCCATTTCCGCCATGAGCGCGGTTTTACCGCCAGGTGCGGCACAGGCGTCCCAGACTTTTATTCCTGGTTTCAAGTCGAGAAGTTTCACCACTTCGTAAGCAGACGGATTCTGGAACGAGAAAAGTCCATTCACAAATTCCGGTGTTGCAAGCAAAAGCTTGACGCCAACGTCTCGCGGGATTTCAATGTAACGATCGTAAAGAATCGAAGAGCCTGTGATACCAAGTTTTTCGGCAAGCACCGGAGCGCTCGTCTTTTGCAAGTTTACGCGAATCCATTCCGTCGGACGTTCAAGCGTCGCTTTCGCCAAAGCTTCGGCGCGGTCGCCACCATACACGTCAAACCAACGACGCACAAGCCATTCGGGCACAGAGTTTTCGATACTCACGCGACGCACGCGTTGTGGTGGGAGCGCGGGTTCGCCCTGACGGCGAGCCGTACGGAGCACTGCATTTACGAGACGAGCAATACTTTCACCAAGATTGGCAGACTTCGCCAGTTCTACACTGTCATTGATTGCCGCATAATCCGGCACGTCCATGAAGAACATCTGGAAAAGTCCCATTTCAAGAATGACACGCGCTTCGAGCGAAGGCAATTTTTTCGTGAGCGACTTGACGAAATACTCCAAGTACAAATGCCTGCGGCATACGCCCAAAGCAAGCTCCATCGCAAAAGGCGGAAGTCCGGATTCCTTGATAAAGGCGCCGTCTTTCAGCCAAAGCAAAAGGACGCGATAAGCATCTTCACGTTCCGTTAGCAAAATTGAAGTCCCTCACGCTTTTGGATTCCACGCATAAAATCAGCGACAGGCATCGGCTTTTTGCCTTCGGCCTGGATTTCAAGCACTTCGAGAACGCCCTCGCCCGTGCCGACAAAGAAGCGGTTGTCCTTGAATTCGACAGCACCCGGAACAAGTTTCGGACCGTTTTCGGGAGTGTCCGTCTTGCGGAGATAAACCATGCGACCGCCCAGCTTTCCATAGCCACCCGGCCACGGATTGAATGCGCGAATGCGGTTGTGGATGGTGAGCGCCGGCAGATTAAAGTCAATCAAGCCTTCTTCTTTTTTGATTTTCGGAGCGCCACTTGCCTGGGCATGGTCTTGCGTCAAATCTTTTTCGCAGCCGTTCTTGAGCTGATTGATAGCATCGTCCAAGGCATCGCAGCCTGGGGCAACCATCTTGTCGAGTAAGCTTGCGGTCGTATCTTGATGATCGATTACAACCGTGCGCTGAGCAAGAATCGGACCGTGATCCATCTTTTCATCCAAGCGGAAAACGGTCACACCAGTTTCTTTAAGGCCATCGGCAATAGCACGCTGCACAGGAGCAGCTCCACGGTATTTCGGGAGCAAACTTCCATGAACGTTCACGGCACCAAATTTTGCAACGCCCAGAATGTTCTTGGGCAAAATGGAATAAGCCACAACGACAAACAAGTCCGCATCGTACTTACGGAGTTCCGCTTCGAATTCCGGGGACTTTAAATCCGTCGGCTGCAATACCGGCAGATTGTGTGCAAGTGCAGCCACCTTGACCGGCGGAGGCGTAAGCACGCGACCACGGCCTGCCGGACGATCCGGCTGAGTGACAACTGCTAAAACTTCGTTATCAGAAGCAACAAGATGTTCCAAAAAATGAGCCGCAAAATCCGGCGTTCCCATAAATACAATTTTCATGCTGTGAAATATAGTTATTGAAATGGTGATCCCCGCACGGAGGCGGGGGTGACAAATAAGGAAAACATAGTCTTTGCACGCCTTAAGCATTATTCTATCTTTGCGCCCATGCGAATTCTTTTACAGTTAGCGTTGATTCTTGGGATTTGCTATGTAGGTGAACTCATCCACGATTACACCGGCATCCCCATCCCCGGCAACATTCTCGGAATGCTCATTCTGCTTTTGTTACTTTGCCTCAAGGTCATCAAGTTGGAGCAGATTCGAGAAGTGAGCGATTTTTTCTTGAAGCGGCTTGCGTTCTTTTTCTTACCGCCTGCGATTGGGCTTATGCTTGTCGGTGACGATGTCAAGAGCCAATGGCCTCTACTACTGATTCTTTGTATCGTCCTTACAATCGTGACGATGGCGGCTACGGGTTGGACAGTTCAACTTTTCAGCAAGAAATCGAAGGGCAAGTAACGCACCATGTTCGGAATTATTCTTACCATTATCGCTTTTGAAATCGGCGTTACCATCCGCAACAAGTGGCGCAACCCGCTCCTGAACCCGATTCTCATCGCCACCATTCTCATCATCGGATTTTTGACGATTACGGGAATCAGTTACGATACATACAAAGTCGGTGGCGACTACATTTCGTTTTTCCTTGGCCCTGTAACGGTTCTGCTCGCGGTCCCGCTATACAGGCACATTCAGGCTCTCAAACAGAACTGGTTCCCGATTCTTGCGGGAATTTGCGTCGGCAGCACGACTAGCGTTTTTTGCGTAATTGCTTGTGCAAAAATTTTCGGTTTGAGCAAAACGCTCATGCTTTCGCTCATTCCAAAGTCCATCACCATTCCGATGGGTTCTGTTGTTTCTGAACAGATTGGCGGCATACCTTCAATTACAATCGTATCTATTGTCATCACGGGAATCACAGGCGCGGTAACGGCTCCGCTCGTTTGTCGGTATTTCCGCATCAAGAATCCTGTGGCGCAAGGCGTTGCTATCGGCACATCCAGCCATGCACTCGGCACAACCAAGGCGATGGAAATAGGTGAAGTTCAAGGCGCCATGAGCAGCCTTTCAATAGGAGTGGCAGGCGTCGTGACTGTTTTCATCACGCCGGTGCTGCTGAACCTTTTGGAGTAATGAGCAAGCCTAATCCACTCTGCTAACAGACTGCAACCGAATAGAATTTAAATCAGTTCCATAAGGACTCGGAACAAATTTATAGATTACACTTATTTGAACTTTATCAAGTTTTGCGGATAATATTTGTGACGCCATAACGGCCGTTCCCAAAGCATTTACATTATCTGCCCCAGGAGTCAACGTCAAACGTAAATCATGGTTCGGATTGTCTAGATCAAGTTCGTTAGGTTGTGCTTGCTTTTGATAAAAAGTTTCTATCCGTGTCGTATAAAACTCTGTACAACCAGAATTCTTTCCAAGCCAAAAGAATACCGATCCAGAAGGGTCACTAGCCAGTCTGTTGGCATGCCCCAGAAGGTATATAAATGCCCTCGGCCAATGTTGCGTTCGGCACATTACATCGATTGTCGTCATCGTATGCATAAGCCACTGTAAAACCTATTGCGATTGCAATTAGTAGTAATATTTTTTTCACGGATTCCCTCTCTTTTTTAATCAGCACATCCTATATCTTTTTGCTCCGCATCGTCCGCATCCGGAACTTTGGAAAAATTATAAGTTCCATCATACTGGACAACGCATGAATAGAGTAGATAGCAGTCATAAGCATGAACGTTGCAAAGTGTTTTATAAAGACCATGTTTGCTATAGATAAAATAAGCATTCCAGCTATGTATCATTAAACTGTACGCATAATTCACCGTATCCCGGCCAACACCACCATCAAACTTATGCAAGCAGAATGTTCCAGATAAATCTATATTAGGCAGTTTTTTCTTTTCGCAAGTAGAAATCTTGACAGAATCCTTTTCCAAAATCCAAACAGAATCCAAAGAGTTCCTTGCACTACTATCATGGAATAAATAAAAGCCTAATGGAGAAGTATGGTCGTCCGGATCATAAACCCGACCTAACCCAAAATAAATATTTCCCTTTTTTCCACATCGAACAGAATCTGAATCAAATTCGACGCCCGTTTCACCGCCATATGTACAGTCTCTACTAACAACGATTTCGTTATCATAAAGATTGTCCCCATCATCACATCCCCAAATGGCAAGCGATAAGAGTACAAATATTAATATGAACTTTTTCATATTTTCTTTCTCCTAACATCATTAAGTAAAGGATACAGCACCTCATACGGTATATGTTCAACCTTATCTATTGAGTAACCCCATCCCTGTTGATTATCGTCATTGCTTTCAAGAACAACTTTTAACGCATTCGTCCTTACAGTCACTGTTTTCCCTGAAAGTTCATAACCTGTATATGCACCAATCAGTTTATCAGCACTATCATAAAGATAAATCCAGTCCCCCGGTGCCACGTATGTTCTAGAATCAAATGTAACATAATTTTCAAAAAACAGTAACAACTGCCCCGGAACAAGTCCGGGGTGACAACGCTCAGGGACCTAATCCGGGGTGACAACGTAAAAAGTCGGGGTAACACATGCAAGGATGACTCGCACTGGATTCTTCGGTTCTTACGAACTCTCAGAATGACGAAACGCCATCGCGTAATGGGTGATATTACCGACCATTTTTCCCGACAACAATCGTGGATAGAATACTTTCGGATTCAGGAATTTCAAGAAGCTTTTTGAGTTCGTCGTGGTAGAAGAAATGTTCTTCGCGAGCAACTTTGTTGAGGAGCCGCGCCGAGACATAAAGCGATTCGGTCAGCACGCCCGCATTCAAGTTCATATAGCGGTAACCGCGGTTGCCAAGCACATTGCAGGACTCGTTCAAATTCGATGTCAGCACAACAGCAAACATCGTACTTTGAACTTGCTCAGGAACAGCAAAACATTTGCAAAACTTTTTCACGTTAGCCGAGCCGCTCTGCATGTAGATGGACTTGCGAACCGGGATGTAACGGTACACGCCTGCATACACAAACATCACATCAAAAACGACAACCCAAATTTTGATAAGCCCGGCCCCGAAAGCATTCAACTGGACCAATTCCAACCAACGTAACATCGACGAGAAATCGTCTAAATCAAGCGTTCCATGAGTGAATGGTGTTGTTTTTCTACGGTCGGGAGGCAAAAACCAAAATTCGCGCAAATAGTAGTCATTCGTAAATTTTGACGGGGTCAACGGAAATTCATCGCCCGGTAACGTTTGAGCGTTCAAGCGACGCACCTTCATGCACAGATTCAAGTCATCGATATTTTCCAAATGGTTCTGTAACATGAAACGCGATGGATAGCGAGAAATATCAAAAGACAGTTCGTCCTTCCCCACGTAATCATTCACCTCTGCATGATTGGAATATGCGAGTTCGCCCACTCCGTCATCTACGGAATTAAACGCGACCATGCTTTTTTCAGGGAAAACGGCAATAGCGGCCATCGGCACTTCTGTTGTTCCAAGTTTAAGAGCAACGGCAACGGCGTCATCAACAAAGCCACCAAGTGCAAAAACTTTTTGCCCTCTGGACTTTGCAAGGAGAATCGTATTCGCGCAGGCCGCCCCGACATCCATCTGCACTTGGCGATAAGCCGCCTCGCGGAATCGCCAAACGGCTCGTTCAAGGAGTCCCGTATAAATAAAAATTGTCTGCGCAGCATTCACAAATTCCTGTTCCGGGAACGCCAAAAGTACAGCCTTGCGAACGTCAGCCCCGCCCAGTTTCACAAGTTTCGACTCGTCACAATCAACGTAATAAACGCCATCAGGGACATCCCCGCCATGCACCACCGCATAGACGCAAACCGGATTCAGGTAATCGGCAGAAACAGGTGCTAGAAGCGGAGTAAATCCAGACGCAAACGGGAATTGCGGGCATCCTTCATAACGCTTGTCTGCATACGGTTGCTTTTCCCAGTGCATAATGACGGGATCCCCGCTTCCATGAGGAATGTACTGGGTCGATTCGTGATAAATTTCCGAGAAATAGCGCATCTAAAAAAAATTTAAAAAGTTTACTAATTAAAGCAAATCAAATGCGTTCCTAAATAAAACTTTTTTGTGATTTTTCTCATCAAATAAGGCATTTAGGTCAAAACAGTGGTTACACTAGTAACCGATTTCTCTTTTTTCCCCCTGTTTATGCAAGGTCGATAATTATACTTTTAAAAAAAAACAACAAGAGGGCTTTATGCAACTCAAGAATTTTTATTCAACGGTAAGTGTTCTCGGAATCGCCTCTGTGATGGCGCTCACGGCTTGCGGAGATGACAGCTCCGATGCTCAATTTGTGGCCAATCCGGGTATTTCCCAGCAGACTCCAGAAACGACTGATCCGGGTAACGGTCAGAAACCTGATTCTACAACGACAACTCCAAGCGACTCCGGCACGACACAAACTCCGGGCACGCTCCCTGCCGAAGGCCCTATCACATTGCCTCAGGGTCTCGATGTTTTGGTCGATGATTTTGAAGATGGCGACAACGAAAGCAAAATTGGCGATTACTGGTACACCTATGACGACAAAGGCAACAACGGCGCCTCCGTTATCACGACTCCGCTAAACGACGAAGATAACATTATTCCAGGACG
>JAFWRL010000055.1 GCA_017520105.1 Fibrobacter sp. | reverse complement strand
GTCCAAATCAGAAAGCTTGCAGAAGCGGCGGGAGCTCCTATCAGCATCGCGGTGATTCCCGCATTTGGAGCGGCTCCAGAATCCGAAGCGGAACAGTTCCGCGAAGAACTCGAAAAATTCGTGAAGGAAGGCTACGAAATCATGCTCCACGGTGCACGCCACCGCGCAGACCTTTCACTGAAGCGCAGCATAGCAGGTAAACTCGCCCTTCTAGTATCGAACAACGAAGCGGAATTTGCAGGTATCGACGAACGTTTCACGCAAGCGCTCCTTAAGCGCAGTCTCGCCTTGTGGAAGGCACACGGCACGGGCAAGCCGTCCGGTTTCATCCCGCCGATTTGGTTCGGGAACAAGTACCTCAAGGAACAGGCGCTTTCGATTTTCGACTATTACGAAGATTTCCACGGTATTTACCAAAAGGTAAAAGGAAACATCAAGAAAACGCATTCGAGCACGTTAAGTTTTTCCATTTTGCCTACACTGCTTCTCGGCATTGCGCAAACTTACGCTTGCCTCAAGATGCTGTTGCCGGGCGGAGTCCATCGACTGGTTTTCCACGACAAAGACTTCAGAACCATTGGCGAAAAACGCATTCTGAACATGGTGCGCTACGCATCATCCAAACGAGAAAAAATCATGTACAAAGACTTATAATTTAAGGACTTCGCACAAATGATTTTAAACAAGTTTTTATCTAGGATTGATTACAGTTCTTACGAAGACTTATATGAGAACTTCAAGATATCTATTCCGGACAACTTTAACTTTGCTTACGACGTGGTCGATGAATACGCCATGGCGGAGCCAAAGCGCGAAGCGCTCGTATGGTGCGATGACAACGACGAAAGCCATATTTTCACATTCAAGGATTTGTCGCTAGCCTCCCAGCGCACGGCGAATTTCCTCGTGGAGCAGGGAATCAAGAAAGGCGACCGCGTAATGCTGATTCTCCGTCGCCGTTACGAATTCTGGTTCTTTTTGCTAGCCCTGCACCGCATTGGCGCAATCGCCATCCCGGCAACAAACATGCTTGCCGCCGAAGACCTGGAATACCGCTTTAACGCAGCCAAAGTCAAGATGGTCGTGACTTACGACGAACCCTCGCTGCAAAAGGAAGTCGATAAGGCAAAAGCAAAGAGCCAATCGGTCGAGATGCTCGTAACCGTAGGCCAGACCGCACGCCAAAACTGGATTAGCTTTTACGACGACTACGAAATTTTTTCGGCAAAGTTCGAACGCCCCGTAGGTGATGCTGCAACGCACAACGACGATATCATGATTGTGTATTTTACAAGCGGCACGAGTTCAAATCCGAAAATGGTCGCACACACTTATACGTACCCGCTAGGACATATCGTGACGGCGAAGTACTGGCAGCACGTTGTTGACGGAGGCCGCCATTTGACCGTCGCCGAAACAGGTTGGGCCAAAGCCCTCTGGGGCAAAATTTACGGACAATGGATTGCTGGGAGCGCCGTATTCACTTACGACATGACCACGTTCATTCCGGGTAAACTTCTCGAAAAAATGGCAGAATACAAGGTGACGACATTCTGTGCCCCTCCCACGGTCTATCGCTACATTTTGCAGCACGGCATAAAGAAATACGATCTTTCGAGTTTGCAGTACTGTACTACCGCTGGCGAAGCCTTGAACTTGGACATTTACAACAAGTTCTACGAGCAGACGGGAATCCGCATGCAGGAAGGTTACGGCCAAACCGAACTCACGCTCACAACGGGCAACTTCGGCTTCAGCGAACCTCATCCCGGTTCCATGGGCAAGCCCTCCCCCGGCTACCGTATGGAAATCGTGAACGCCGAAGGAAAGCCCTGCGCCGATGATGAAGTCGGCGAACTGATTATCAAGATTGACCAGGGCAAGCCTTTCGGCATGTTCGGCGGCTACTACAACGACCCGGAACGCACCGAAAAGGTTTTCGAGGGAGGAGTGTATCACACAGGCGATACGGCTTACCGTGACAAGGAAGGTTTTTACTGGTTCGTAGGCCGTACCGACGACCTCATCAAGAGTTCCGGTTACCGCATCAGCCCGTTCGAAGTGGAAGAAGTGCTGCACAAACACCCGGCCGTCTTGGAAGTAGCCGTGACAGGTGTCGAGGACAAGTCCCGCGGCCAGGCGGTCAAGGCAACAGTCGTTTTGCAGAAAGGCTACGAAGCATCGAAGGATCTCGCCAAAGAAATCCAGCTTTTTGCAAAGAACATCGCCGCAAGCTACAAGAGTCCGCGAATTATCGACTTTGTGACAGAACTGCCGAAAACAATTAGCGGTAAAATCCGCCGTGCGACAATCCGCGACAAGGATGCTGCGGCCAATGCGGAAACAGAAAGTTCAGCGAATGCTACAACCGCTGCAGAAACCACGAATAGCGCAACTGCCACGAAAACCACAGCAACGAATTCCGCTGAAGCCTCTGACAAATGATTGTCCCCGTCGTTCTGTTGGCAATTCTTATAATGATTGCAGCAAGGCCTTCAAAAAAGGTCTTGTTGCAATCATATTGCACCATAGACCAGACACAAACCATAAAAGGTATATTTGTCATCACCGTATTTTTTAGCCATTTTTGCTCCTATGTTGTTCTAAACAAATGGTTCGATATCGCGATGCAAAAATACTGTTCGTGTTTTGGGCAGCTGATGGTTGCACCATTCCTGTTCTATTCCGGTTACGGGATTTTTGAATCCGTCAAACACAAGGGAGCAAGCTACATTCCAACGTTTCCCAAAAAACGCATTTTAAAAACGCTCCTGCATTTCGACTTTGCTATTATATTGTTCTTGATTCTCGATATGTTTATCGGGCGCCACGTTTCCATTTCGCAGTTTCTCTCATCCCTCATCGGATGGGTGTCGATAGGCAATTCAAACTGGTTTATTTTCGCAATTCTGTGCGCCTACGTGTTTGCCTTTGCAGGCTTGTCTATTTTCAAGGGAAACTTAAAACACTCAGCGATTTTTATCACCGCCATGACTTTTGCGTACATAGCCATCATCAGCATGTTGAAAGAAAGAAGTTATTGGATAAATACAATACTCGCATTCCCGTTGGGAGCATTCCTTTCCACATATAAGGACAAAGTTGAAATTTGGGTCAGCAAAAAATCTTTCACGCTGTGGGGCGCATTTCTGAGCATCATCATCTTGATTCTCGCTAAGATAAAAATTTTTCCCCAGCCTTTTATCAACAGCCAAATTGCGCTATTATCGTTTTGTACGGCCATTATTTTCATTTCATTCCACATCCGTCTAAACAGCAAAATATTAAACTGGTTTGGAGCCAACGTTTTTGGCATATACATTCTTCAACGCTTACCAATGAATCTTGGCTATTTTTTCCACTGGAACAGCAATAAGTATCTGTATTTCGTTTTTTGCCTTGCCAGCACACTCTTGCTAGCAGTTGTTTTCCGCAAAGCTACAAATTATTTCGATTCAAAATTTTTAACAAAATAAAAAAGACATAAAAAACGCCCCAAAAGGAGCGTTTTCGTTTATAATTTTCGCAAATTTTACAGTTTGGCAAACACTTTCTTTGAAGCATCAATGGTACGGTCGATGTCGCTTTCCGTATGCGCGGCACTCATAAAGATGGCTTCGAACTGGCTCGGTGCAAGGTAAATGCCCTCGTCCAGCATTCCAAGGAAATAGCGACGGAAGAGTTCCAAGTCGGATTTTTGTACGTCGGCAAAACACGAGACCGGGCCTTCCGTAAAGAAGATGCACCCCATGGAGCCCACCTGGTTTGCAGCAAGCGGGATTCCCGCAGACTTTGCGGCATTCTGAAGGCCTGCAATTAATCGCTTCGTCATCGCCTCGGCGTGAACATAGTATTCCGGGTGAGTATGCAGTTCACGCATAGTGGCAAGCCCTGCCGCCATCGCGACCGGATTACCCGAAAGCGTTCCCGCCTGGTAGATACCGCCAAGCGGTGCAATTTGCTGCACCACATCAAGGCGGCCACCGTAAGCGCCCACCGGCATGCCTCCGCCGATAATCTTGCCGAACGTCGTCAAATCCGGCTTAATGCCGTACAGCCCCTGCGCGCAATGAATCCCGACGCGGAAACCCGTCATGACTTCATCGACAATCAAAAGCGCGCCATGCTTCTTCGTCTCTTCGGAAAGCGTCTGCAAGAACTCGGGCTTCGCAGGCACTACACCCATATTCCCTGCCACCGGTTCCACGATGACTCCGGCAATCT
>JAFWRL010000054.1 GCA_017520105.1 Fibrobacter sp. | reverse complement strand
TGTTATCCGGAATTTTCTCGATTTCGGCTACCTTGACGAAAAGGAAATTCTGTACAAAAAGGGCGCAAACGGGAAAATCCATTGGGGCCGGACAATCAAGGCCGTGCAACCAGTTATTACCGAAGATGCCCAGAATCTTGTGTACCTGGATTTTATCGCCCGTAAAGTCAGTTATAACGAAGATACGCTCATTACGCAGGTCCACAAGTTCTGCGTTCACGACGCTCTTGTGAAACTCGGATTTTTATTCGGCATAGATCCGTCCGAAGAGCCGCTGTTGGATTTTGATTACGACTTATTCTGTAACGCAATTCATTCTAAACTTGCGAAAACGTTTAACGACCGCGATTTACGCTTGCTCGCCGACTTAGCGCGAATTGTGGAGTATCTTGCGGGGCATAAAACCGAAGACGGAAAGATTGCGAATGAATTCTATTTCGGGGTTAAGAAGTTCGCCCCCGTGTGGGAAGCGATGGTGGATAAGATTTTCGGGAAGTTGCCGCAGGGTTTGAGCAAGTCCGATTTTAATCCGCACCTTAAGTTTGTCATTGAAGGTTCAAAGAATGATGCTGGCATCAGTTATCAGGATGACGATGATAAGGACGAAAAGCATCGTTCTACACTCCGACCCGATACGATAATGGCACTCTATTCTGGCGTATTTATTCTTGATTCTAAATATTACAAGTATGGTTTGACAGGGTTCTATTCGCATTTGCCTGGTGCGGAATCTGTTTGCAAGCAGATGGCATACGCAGAGTATGTGGAACAGCTGATGCAAGAAAAGGAGATCCCCGCCTTCGCGGGGATGACATCGGGCAACATTTACAACGCTTTCATTATGCCGTATTGCGCGGATGCGGAAGGCGCTTCGGCGAGCTCAGCGACCTTCCAAATGAAACGCGTCGGTTATATCTACGGTGATTGGAAAGACTGCAAAAGGCCTTATCACAAAATTCACTGCATCCTCCTCGATATGAAATCTGTCATGCGAAACTACGCAAATAATCCTTCCGCGCAAAGCGAACTCGCGGGGTTGATTAAGAATTCTTAGTCATGTAAAATTTTCTTGCCCCTCTTGCCAGTTTTGGCAATATTAGGTACATGATTGGGCAATATATTGTAGAGGGGGAACAGTCTGGGAAAAAGCGCGTGGAATACGGGAAACAGGTTCTTGAGGGTTTGTCGTCGCGCCTTACGGCGCGTTATGGGGACGGGTGGTCAGTAGAAAGCTTAACACTTTGCAGAAAATTTTTTCTCTGTGTATTCGAATTTCGTAAACACTGTTTACGAAATTGAAAAGAAAGGCTCACCCAATTTGACAGACCCTGTCTATCAAATTGGGGCAACAGCGTTGCCCCATTCTGAAGTCTTGCCTGAATTCACGCTTTTCTGATCCCATTACCTGATCCTCATGCGCATCAAGAATGCTGACTATCGACATATTGCTTTGCAAGGAGAAGAAACTTTTGCAGGCGAAGGTCAAGGAATGGGTAAATGAGTTTGAATTAAAAGCGAACTCGCGAGTTTGATCAGATAAGAGTCGGGTCAGACGGCTGGCGCTATTTCTTTCCAGCTGATGAATTTCTGATTTTCGCCGTGGTATGAGTCTTCGCCTCCATAGACGACGCTTGTGTTAGAAAGCGGGATGCCCGAGACCTCGGCAAATTTTTTCAATCCGTCGTAGAATTTCTGATTTTTTGTTTCGCCGGACTTGATTTCTATTGCGTGCAGTTCTCCGTCGGTTTCGCAAAGTAAGTCAACTTCATTCTGATTCGAATCTCGCCAAAAATAGAGTTGCGGTTCTTCGCCTTTGAACAAGGCGTTTTTCATGTATTCGGCAACTACGAAATTTTCAAAAATTGCCCCGCGTAATCCGCTTTTTTGCAGCTGTTTTTGATTAAAAATGTTCAACAGATTACACAGGAGCCCGGTGTCGCAAAAATAAATTTTAGAGGATTTAACGACTCTTTTCGAAAAATTCTTATAGTACGGAGGGAGGCGGAGAAGTATAAAGCTTGCTTCAAGAATCGAAATCCAGGAGTTTGCAGTTGTGACGGATATCCCTGCATCTTTGGCGAGCGAAGCGACGTTCATTACGGAGCCCACATTTGCGGCGCATAACTTGAGGAAGCGCTTGAATGCGGCCATGTCCGTTATGTTTCGCAATAGGCGTACGTCCCGTTCGACATACGTCTGCAGGTATGATGTGAAGTATTCCTTTGTCGTAACTTTCTTGTCATAGAGTCTTGGGTAGCACCCTTTGAGCAGAAACTCGTCTAGATCGCTAGGAAGTTTGTCGGCCTCCCGTAATTCATCGGCGGAAAACGGGAAAAGTTTGAGGACGCTTGTGCGGCCGGCAAGGCTTTGCGAGATGCGTTCCATCAACAGAAAGTTGTGTGAACCGGATAAAATAAATTGCCCGCATTGGTCATGAGAATCCACGATTGTCTGTAGATAAGAGAACAAGTCCGGAACGCGTTGTGCTTCGTCTATAATGCATTTTGTTCCGCATTCTCTTAGAAAACCGCGGGGGTCGTTTTCGGCAAGTTGGCGGACATCGGGGTCTTCTAGCGAAATGTATTTATAGTCTGCAAAACATGACTTCAGCAATGTAGATTTGCCGCTTTGCCTTGGTCCCGTCAACGTTACCACGGGAAATCTCGTCGCCACATCTAGAATTGTATCTGAAATTGCCCTTTTTATCATAAAAACGCCCTTTTTCTTTAAATATAGCGTATTTTTTATGAAAAAGCAATAGTCTAGTTTATGAAAATCATATAGTCCGATTTATGAAAATCATATAATCAGGCTATTTATTTTCGGGTTTTTGCAAAAGCGTATCGTAAACCACAAAAATGGTACCGGCAATCATGACCAGGAACGCCACGATGTATTGCAGTGTGATTTTTTCGTTCAGGAGTACGACAGAAAACAGGACGCCGATAAAGGGCGCAAAGGCGTAAAAGGCGCTGGTCTTTGCGGCTCCCAGGTATTTTTGCGCGCGGATGTAGGTGAAAATGCTCAGGCCGTAAGCCACAAAGCCGAGCAACAGGGCGAGCGGGATGTATTTTGCGGCAAAGTTCATTTCGCTTGTGACGAGTGAAACAACGACGGAACCGATTCCAGAACAGAGGCCTTTTATGGTTACAATCTGGTATGTACTTTTGTCCGAAATTTTGCGGGTGCAGTTGTTTTCTAGCCCCCAGCAGATGGTCGCTCCGAGAACGAAGATGGAGCCGACAGAAAAATTGAAACTGTCGGTGTTTTCGAACGAGAGAATGAAACTGGATATCGTTATAAATAAAATGGCAGTCCATAAACGCGAGGATACTTTTTCTCTAAAAATGAAAAGCGCAATCAGCGTTGTCGCGACGATTTCGAAGTTCCCGAGCAGCGATGCGTTGCTCGAGGTTCCGTACTTGACGCCGAACATGAGCAGTATGGGGGCGACAATGTCGAGCAGAACCATGCCCAGCGTGTAGGGGAAATCTTTTTTGCAGAGCCGTTCTGATTGGGGCTCACGCCTGACATGGAACAGGTAGAGGATGCCAATGCCGAGCCCCGCGCCAATATAGAGTAGCCCAGCCATGAATACAGGCGAAATGTGGGCCAGCAGTATTTTGGAGCAGGGAACATTCAGTGCATAAAATGCGGCCGCCGCTATAGCATAACCAATCGCAATGACATTCTTGTCCATGATTTAAATGCAGAATTTTGCATGAATACTAAATCAACAGTAGCCATATTTTTTACGGAAGGCCACGACGCAGATTGCAGTAACCGCAAACGAGGCGATTTCAGCGACAGCGCACGAACTCCAGATGCCGTCAAGCCCGAAGAAAATGGGGAGCGCAAGCACGGCGATGATTTCGAACACGAATGTTCGCAAGAACGAAATGAGAGCCGAAACCAGGCCGTTGTTCAGGGCCGTAAAGAAAGAGGAACCTGCATAGTTCGCGCCCATCAGCAAATAAGCGAATGAATAGATGACGATGCCGTGTCGAATCATTTCGAATAAATTTGAATCGTAGCCGCCGAAAATTTTTGCCAAAGGTAACGCCAACGCTTTTGACGAGGCGGTGAGCACGACACCCGCAACCGCGACAATCACGCAATCCATACGGAATAGATTTTTGAGTTCGCTTGTATTGCGGGCTCCGTAATGGTAGCTTATGATGGGAGCGCGTCCAAACGAATAGCCTGTAAAGAATGTCGAAAAAATGTAGCTTACATACATGATTGCCCCGTATGCGGCAACGCCCGTATCTCCGGCAATTCTGATGAGCTGGAAATTGTAGAGCATGCTTACGATGGACATGGCGATATTTGTAATCAGCTCGGAAACTCCGTTCGACATGGCTTTTGACAACGTGCGGCCATCGAAAACGGGTTTTACGATTCGGAGAGGAGTCTTGTTTCGCAATAGGAAAAATACGAACGGGGTGAATCCTCCGACGGACTGACCGATAACGGTCGCCAAGGCCGCTCCGGAAATGCCCCATTCCAAAACGACAATGAATAACAGGTCCAGTACAATGTTTGTGATGCCCGCTAAAACAGTAAGCGCAAAACCCAGCTTAGGCTTTTCTGCTACAACCATGAAACAGTAAAAGAGATGCTGCAACACGAAGGCAATCCCGCCAAGGTCAGCAATGCGCCCGTAACGAGACGCCTGAGAAAGGAATTCGTCGCTTGCTCCCAGGAATGCGGCTAATCCTTCCATAAAATAAGATGCCGTGATACTTGCGGTAATTCCGTAAGCGATTGTCGCATACACGATTGTTGAAAAAGCCTTGTTCGCTTTTTCGTTATCGCCTTCGCCGAGGAATTTTGCGACGAGTGCGCTGCCGCCGGCCCCCATCATCACGCCGGGAGCGGCAATAAGCATAAGGACCGGCATGACGAGGTTTACGGCAGCAAAAGAAGTCTTTCCGACA
>JAFWRL010000053.1 GCA_017520105.1 Fibrobacter sp. | reverse complement strand
GTGCTGATGGACATGAAACGAGGCCGTCCGTTCCCCATTCCGCAAGAAATTAAAGATAGATTCCAAGTGAAATAGGTTTGAGCAATGGGCGCGCACCTGCGGTGCTTTGAGGTCGGGACTACGCCCCTTTGATCCTTTTATAATCTTGGCTTTGCCGCGTTTTGCATCGCTTTCAAACGTCGCAGAACTTTTTCTGCGATGTTCTGTATTTTGGAGCGCATGTTGCCGGGAGTGATTCCGTAAGGTGGATGAAAAAATGTCACGGTGTCAAAGCCTTTTTGCACCATGATATTGCGTTCGTGGCTGAATGTCTTGAATCCGTAAAAACCGTGGTAGTTGCCGGTCCCGCTCATTCCGATGCCGCCAAATGGAACATCTAAATTTTCAATCTGGATGATGGTGTTGTTCACGCAGGTAGAACCCGAGGTGGTTTCGCGCAGTACGCGGTCGATGTTGCTTTTTGACTTCCCGAAAATGTATAGCGCAAGTGGCTTCGGACGGTTTTGGACAAACTGGATAGCCTCGTCAAGAGTCTTGTAGGCGACAATCGGAAGAATCGGTCCGAAGATTTCGCTTTTCATGATTTCCATGTCGGGAGTGACGTTTGTGAGCACTGTGATGGGTGTGTAGCAGTTCTCGATATCGCTTACACCTCCGATGATTTGCGTAGCCCCTTTTGCTATAGCGTCTTTGATGAGTGCGGCGTGGCGTTCTGTTGCCCGTTTATCTATGATGTGAACAAAGTCATTACTCTCGTGCCGCTTGGCATCGGTATCGCCGTACATTTGTTTAATTTCGTTTGCGAATGCTTCTGCAAATTCTTGGACCTTGTCTTGCGGACAAAGTGCGTAATCGGGAGCGATACATGTTTGGCCTGCGTTGAGCGTTTTGCCCCAAGCAATCTGCTTGATGATTTTTTTGATGTTTATATCGGGGAGTAGAATTGAAGGCGACTTGCCGCCGAGTTCGAGGGTGATGCTGGCGTGATTTTTAGCGGCCATTTCTGCTATGTGGGCACCGACTTTCGGGCTTCCTGTAAAGAAGATGTGGTCGAACGGAAGTGCTAAGAGCTTGTCTCCAATTTCTGAACCGTTCCCTTCGATAATTGCAATTTCATTTTCAGGAAATGTGTCTGAAAAAAGCTTTACGAGAAATGCGCTTACATGCGGTGTCTTGTGCGAGGGCTTCGCGATGATGACGTTCCCTGCCGCAATGGCCGAGATGATTGGGTTTACTAACAAAAGAAATGGATAGTTCCATGGCGAAAAAATGAGCACTCGCCCCTTAGGCTCGTAGTGGAGTCTGCTTTTTGTCGTAGGCAAGAAGAACACTTTACTTGCTCTTTTGTCGTTCATCCATTTTTTAAGGTGACTTATGGTGTAGTCGATTTCTTCGATGGCGGGGAATATCTCGCTGAGCCACGCTTCGAATTGAGGCTTGTGGAAGTCTAGCCAGACTGCTTTGTAAAAATCGTTTTGACGCTCGACAATGGCATTGCGGAGTTTTTTCAGTTTTTGAATGCGTTCCTTGGCGGTCGTCAGGGCGATTTTCCAACGGTTCTGCCCTTGTTTTTCGAAAATATTTTGGATTTTTACAGATTCTGTATCACTCATATGATGTAAGATAGAACTTATCCTTTGAAAAGTAGAGATTCTATCGTTAAAACAACGCTTTTTATTCAATGTTGTTTTTCGTGAATCTATTTAATTTATAAATTAAAAATATGGGTTCCTTGATTCGTTATAAAGGTAAGCAGCCCCAGGTTGGCGAAAGAGTCTTTTTGGCTGAAGGCGCTTGCCTGGTGGGCGATGTGAGCATCGGTGATGATTCGTCGGTGTTCTACAATGCTGTGTTGCGTGGAGATTTGGCTGAAATTAAAATCGGCAAGCGTACGAACATTCAGGATAATGTGTGCATTCATGTTTCGACGGGTGTCGGCGTCAGTATTGGCGACGAGGTGACTGTCGGTCATGGTGCGGTACTGCATGGCTGTACAATCGAGGACAATGTTCTTGTGGGCATGGGCGCGGTCATCATGGACGGTGCCTTGGTCATGAAAAATTGCATTATCGGGGCGGGAGCGCTGGTGACCGCTGGGAAAAATTTCCCAGAAGGGTCTTTGGTGATGGGTTCGCCTGCGCAAATTATTAGACCTTTGACAACCGATGAAATAAAGAAAGTAAAAACTGGCGTGGAGCATTACCTTGACGCAAAGGATGAACTTCTAAAAAATGTATAAGTTCTTTTTCCTCATTAATCCGGTGAGTGGTGGTGGTCAAGGTAAGGTTATTCATAATTTCCTGCCTGAAATCATGGAATCCATGAATTTCAAGGCTGATGAATGGAAGTCCGAATTTACGCGGAAAGAGGGAATGGAAGAGCAAATTAGGGATGCCATTGCTTCGACTGAAACGCTTGTGGCGGTCGGTGGCGATGGAACGGTTTCGTCTGTTCTTTCCATTATGCTGACATCGGAATTTGCGGATAAAGTCCAAATTGGATTGATTCCTTTGGGAACGGGTAACGACCTTGCTCGTGTGCTTGGCCTGTATAAGCCGTTTGTCGATAAGGGCTTGCTTTATCTTGTACGTAGGCTTTTGATGGCAAAATCAAGGCCGTTTGATATTTGGACGGTCAATGGCAAGTACGCTCTTGCGAACTATTTTTCGGCGGGCATTGATGCTCGTATCGCACATGATTTTAATCAGGACCGCGCATCAGGTGTTATTTCGTCAAATTCCGTGGTTGCGAATAAACTCCATTATGTTAAACGTTTTTTTGCCGACAGAGCTTACCATTTGAAAAGCGGTTGGCTTTCGATGATTGAAAATACGCCGAAGGTTAAGGAAAATGTTGACTTGACAGGGCATACGACTGTCATTGTCGGCAATATTCCGAGCTTTGCCAGTGGCGCAAATCCATTTTTCAAGTCGGATATGGCGGATGGCTATTTGGAAGTTGTCTGTGTGCCGAATATGTTGAATTTTTTGCTTGCGATTGCGGTGGGAAATATTCCGGTTGTGGGCTTCTTCCTCAAAAAGTATTTGCTTAAGTCCCGGAAAGTTCGGTCATTAACGCTTGATCTTGCGGACAATGAATTTATTCAACTGGATGGAGAAGATTTAAGCGGAAAATTGGGCAATCGCGTTACAATCCAGTTTGCTTGCCAAGTGCGTATGCTCTCGTTGGAGGAATGATGCTTTCGGTTCCTTTATCGGAAGTTTTAAAACAAATGAACTTAAAAATGCCTTCGGATGAGGGCGTTTTGAATTTTGAATTGACTGGATTTTCTTCGTTGGACAAGGCGGGACCGCACGATGTCTCGTTTTGGACGGGCGATGCCAGGACTGAAACGGGGCTTGCCGGGAATGCGGGCGGCGTGAGTGCTAGCGCTTTTGCTGGTGTTACGGCGGGGTTGCTTTTCGTCCCGAGTTTGTACGAAAAATATTGCGTTGGCGGTCGTTCAGAACTTTTGCCGAATGTGCGTTATGTATGCCCAGTCGAAAATCCGTACCATGCGATGGTGACGTTCATGAAAGAGTTTGTGGAACGTCGTGAAGTTTTTGAACCGACGAAGATTGCGGCAACGGCGCAAGTCCACGCTTCGGCGGTTGTCGAAGGAGTTGTTGGCGAGAACGTTATCGTTGGGCCGGGTTGCGTTGTGATGAAAGGCGCTACGATTGGTGCAGGGACAGTCCTTGAAGCCAATGTGACTGTCTATCCGCGTGTGACGATTGGCGAAGATTGCGTGTTCCAGGCGGGGGCGGTGATTGGCCCGCGCGGCTTCGGATTTTACGAGTACGAAGGCAAACGTCGGATGGTGCCGCATTTGGCGGGCGTCCGCATCGGGAACCGCTGTTGCTTTAGCGCCAATGACGTTGTCGCAACAGGCTTTGTTTCGCCAACGGTGATTGGCGATGATTGTCATTTTGATACGTTTGTTCAAATAGCCCACAACTGCGTGCTTGGAAACAATATTTTCATGGCGTCGCAGTCTGGCGTGGCGGGTTCCGTTGTGATGGAAGACAATGTTGAATTTGCTGGTGGCGTACAGTCGGCAGGGCATTTGACGATTGGCAAGGACGTGAAAGTCGCAGCCAAGGCGGGCGTGACCAAGAGTCTCAAGGCAGGCAAGGTTTACGCAGGCTACCCGGCCGAAGAAATTGACGTCTGGCGCCGTTCCGTCGTGAAACTCCGCATGATGGGAAAGCGGTAGGGTGTGGGGTATGGGGTCGCTCGTAAACTCGCTATGGGGACGCTACGCTTTGGACTTTAAAAATATTGTTTTATGCCCATAGCCCATAGCTCAAAGGACCGTAAGGTCCGCGCCCATAGCTTAACATGCTCTAAGTTCTAAGTTCTTAACTTTCAAGAGTGCAATATTTTTATAAATTCCCGTTATCTAAATGAAGAAAGATTCTCGTAAAAGCCCGCATGAGTGGGAATTTAGTTCTGCGTCTTTGTCATTCGGCAGGGCGAGCGTAAAAATTGAAGTCCAGGAGTACAATCCACAACTGGAACCTCGTGTCGAATGGCGCGTGGGCGGTCGTTCTTTTTACAGTACCGATTGTATAAAGTGCTTCACGGATTTGAAATTTAGCGTGGCCCGTACGGCAATTTATGAATCTGTCGAAGGTGCTCATGCGTTAAAGCTTGCTTCGCCGGAACACCTTGCGCCTGTTTTTTTGATGTGGCCGACTCGCCGTTTTGTGGTCGATGTCGCGTGCAACGGAGAGGTTGATCAGGGCAAAGTGGCTGAAGTTCCGCTGATGGATGGGAGTGCGCTTCCGTTTTTTAGCACACTTCGCAGGAATGTGGGAGTGCCTGAAGAACTTGCTTTTTATGATGCTCCGGTACATGCGGCATGGGATTTGTTCCGTACGGATGTCGCGGACACTGTGCAGGCGCAAAAACCTTATGGTTCCGTTAAAATTACGCCGAGCGAAGCGTTCGAAGTGGAATACATCCTAGAGCGAAACGAAAACGGTTGCGTCTTTAGGTCGGCGGCGAATGTTTCCATTTATTCGGCTGAAGACTTGTATAACGTTTTTGCTGCGAGAACTTTCATCTTGAAAAACGAATTTGACGAAGCCCGCAAGGCCGGTTTGCTTGGCGGGGTGGATGAATCCTGTGGGCTTTTGCTCGATAATTCTGAGGTGGCGAATGCACCCTTTAGAGTTGCCGACGAACCTGCTCGTCATAAAATCCTCGATCTGTTGGGAGACCTTTGCTTTATGAAGCCCAAGCTCCCGAAAGTTCGTCTGGAAATCATCAACGGTGGTCATTTAAGCCACAGAACAATCTTAGAAAAGGTATTGCCCTATGCTTTACAATGAAGAACAAGTACATGCCCTCCTCCCTCAGAAGGCTCCGTTTGCTTTCGTGGACGAAATTCAGGAAATCACCGAAGGTGACCAGCCGTCAATCGTTGCTGTTTGGCACGTGACGGGCAAGGAAAAGTTCTTTGATGGACATTTCCCGAACAATCCTGTGCTTCCGGGCGTGATTCAGATTGAATCCATGGCTCAAGCGGCAACGCTCTTGACGATGATTGCGAAGAAGGCCGATGTTGAAGGCAAGCGTCCGGCTTTCATGGGTGTCGAAAGCTGCCGCTTCCGCGCTCCGGTCATTCCGCCGCAGGACTTGACGCTCAAGGCGACGCTTGTAATGGCTCGCCATGGCATTTATAAGTACACTGGCGAAATCTGGCAGGGCGAAACGCTGATTTGCAACGCAAGCTTTAGCGCTGCGATGGTATAATTAAGGCTGTGTTATGACGCGAACTGACGATAAATTGAACGTGTTGATTTTGGCGGCGGGGCTTGGCACAAGGCTAAGGCCCTTGACTAGCGAAATCCCGAAGCCGTTGGTTCGCGTTTATGACAAGAGCATTCTTGAAATCCAGATGGAACGGGCGAAGTCGCTTGGCGATGTTCGCTTGCACGCGAATGCGCATTATTTGGCAGACCAGATTGTAAGTGAAGGCGAACGCCTTGGCTTTGAAAAAGTCTGGGTTGAAACGCCTGAAATCCTTGGGACTGCAGGCCCCTTGCGCCGGATTTATGCGGCGGGGTATCGAGGTGGCCTTTTGATAATGAATGGCGACGCGTACTGCAATTTTGACTTGGGCGCGTTTGTGCGGAATGCTCGTGCTGCGTACGAGGCGGGGAAGGCGGATGGATCGAACCGCTGTGAGGCGGCTTTGCTCGCTGTGGATTTCCCGAAGGTGAATACGTTCCGCGTGGGTGCGGATGGTTGCCTTGCAGGCGTTGCTGGACGTTTCGGAAGCGAAGAAGGTCGTGCCGCAACGTTCTCCGGAATCTCGTGGTACAGCGACGAAGCTTTGGCGAGAATCCGCGACGGCGAGTTTGACATCCGTGAATTCTGGAAACAGGAGATTGCGGCTGGCCGTGCGCCGTTTGTCGATATGTCTCAGTTGCATGCGACTTGGATTGACATGGGTTCGCCCGAAGGTCTCATGGCTGCTGTGGAAGCGCGTTTGCAGGAACTTGGGCATGATCCGAACGAGGCCGTTGTCGAACCCGGTGTTGCTTTGCCTGCCGATGTAAAAGTCAAGCATTCCGTAATCTTTAAAGGTGCCGAAATCCACCCTGGCGAGACCATCGAAAACGAAATCCGTGGCAAGGGTTTCAAGTGGGTAGTCAATGAGGCGTCATCCTGAACAAGCGTAGCGCAGTGAAGGATCCAGGAAGATTTTTTAAGAGTTTTTGATTATGCGTAAATTTAGAGTAGTACTTGTTGAACCGGAACACCCGCACAATGTGGGTTTTGTCGCTCGCGCCATGCATTGCTATGCATTGCCGGAACTTTATATTGTCTATCCGAAACGCGACAAGGTCTTGGACAAATCTTACCATACGGCTGCGAATAGCCACGACATTCTGGATAACGCGAAGGTCGTTCACAAGTTCGAGGATGCGATTGGCGATTGCTCTTGCGCCGTTGCTTACAGCCGCCGCATTTTCGCAAGCTCCATCAAGCATACGATGGTGCAGAACTTGTCTGATATGCTCCCCGAAGATGGAACGATTGCGCTGGTGTTCGGTCGCGAATCTTGCGGGCTTGCGCTTGAAGAAGTGAACGCTTGCACATATCAGTGCGAAATACCGGTGCCGGGACTCATGAGTTTGAATTTGGGGCAGGCTGTTTCGATTAGCTTGTACGAGCTTTGCCGTTCCGGGGCACTCGCAAACGGCGAGGGCCGCGCGAAGCGCACAACGCGGGGCGTTGCCGAAACGGGGCCGGCAACTATTCAGCAGATTGACGGCTTCAAGAAGTTCCTCGACCGCTATTTGACGGGATAGTACCACGAT
>JAFWRL010000010.1 GCA_017520105.1 Fibrobacter sp. | reverse complement strand
TTCGTGAATTTCTGCAATGCGGATTTTGTAGCGGTCGTAGCAGTCTCCGTTATGGAACACGGGAACGTCAAAGTCGAACTGGTCGTAAATGCTGTACGGGTTTGCACGGCGAACGTCGAAGTTCACGCCGCTCGCACGGAGTACAGGGCCGGAGCAACCGTAAGCAATCGCGTCTTCCTTGGTTAAAACGCCAATGCCAATGCTGCGTTCCAATACAATGATGTTTTTCGAAAGGAATCTTTCGTAATCCTTCATCGTATCTTCCATGTGGTCGAGGAACGCCTTCACGCGTGGAATAAACGTATCCGGCACGTCGTAGCGGCTTCCTCCCGGTCTAAAGAAGTTTGTCGTAAGGCGTGAGCCTGTGACTTCTTCGAGTATGTCGTGAATCATTTCACGTTCTTTAAAGCCAAAGAGCAAGCAAGTTTGTCCGCCAAGGTCACCGCCAAAGCAGCCGTAGAACACGAGGTGCGAAGCAATGCGGCCCAATTCCTGGAGCATTACGCGGATGAATTCACCGCGAAGCGGAACGCCCACGTTCATGCCCTTTTCAAGCGCGATGACAACGCCCAAGTTGTTTTGTATTGCTGTCAAATAGTCCTGACGGTCGCTGAGTGCTATATATTGCAAATAGCTCATCGACTCCGCTTGCTTTTCCATACCGCGGTGGATATAGCCAAAGTGCGGAACAAGTTCTACGATGGTCTCACCGTCCATGCGGAGCGTGAGGCGCAGTGCACCATGTGTACTCGGGTGCTGCGGACCCATGTTGATGAAAAATTCTTCGGTATTCGATTTGCGTTCAAGGCGAAATCCCGGAGGTAACGATAAACTCATATAGGCCTCTTGATCATTTCCGGGTGGGTGAAATCTTTACGGAGTGGGTAGCCGACAAAGTCCTTGTCGAGGAATATGCGACGCTGGTCCGGGTGACCTTCGAAGTTGATGCCGAACATGTCATAGACTTCGCGTTCCTTGACTTCTGCACCGGGGTAAAGGTGCGTGATGGTCGGGACACTTGCCAAAAGCGATGTCGGGCGTTTTTCTTCGTCTATTGAAAAGTCCTTCTTGAGCTGCACGCAGAGGAAAATCTTGTGTCCGATATCGAGGCTTCTAAGCATCGTCACCATGTCAAAGTGGTCGTCGTAATCAATCGCTGTCACGTCAATCAAGTAATTCATCTTGAATTCGGGATCGTTCTTGACAAATTCAACGACGTCCAAGTAGTCTTCTTTTTCGAGCATGACTTCGAGCGGGCAATCCGCAGGCATTTTCGCTACGATGTCTTCCGGCGTATCTTCACCGCGGGTATGCACGGTCACGTTCGGGAACTTGGCGCGGAGCTTTGCAAAGAGCTCCTGCTGCGTAAGGCCCAAGCGCTTGAACGGTACGCGTTCAACTTCCGGGAAATCCGGCTTCTTGACGCGGATGGGCTTGAAGGTGCTTTTGTAGTCAGGATTTTCTTCCTTGAACTTCGCACGGGCTTCGGCCATCTGCTCGTCTTTCATTTCTTCGAGAGCTGCCCAAGTCTTTGCTGCTTCGCGATAGCGGTCCATCGTCGAAACGTCTTTCGGTTCGCCTTCGTGCCACGGGTTGCGGCAAGTTTCCTTGAGAATCTTTTCGCGGAGCGTCAAAAGACCGTGGAACAACGCTTCGGGTCGTGGCGGACAGCCGGGAACGAACACATCGACCGGAATCAAGTTCTGTGCCCCACGGACAACGGAATAGTTGTCGTAGATGAACGGGCCGCCGCTAATCGTGCATGCACCCATGGCGATCACGTACTTGGGGCCAGGAATTTGTTCCCAAAGCATCTGGATGGCAGGGGCCATGCGGCGAGTGATTGTCCCTGCCAAAATAAACAAGTCCGCCTGTCGCGGGGACGAGCGGAACACTTCAGAGCCAAAACGGGCAATATCGTAACGAGCCATGGAACTCGACATCATTTCGATAGCGCAACAACTTGTACCGTAAGTAAGCGGCCAAATGGAGTTTGCACGAGCCCAGTTGACTACGTAGTCGATAGCGTTGACGACGTATTTTCCACCGGGAATCGGGTCTAAAATCTTTGGAGCTAAATTAATTATTCCCATTTGAGAATTCCTTTCTTCCAGGCGTAGGCAAGACCTGAAACGAGAATCGCGATAAAGATAACAAGGTCGATAATGACAATTGCAGGGGAGAGCGCCGTATGCCCGGCCATGATTTCCCTAAAGTTCATCATGACGGGGAAGAGGAACAGCGCTTCGATGTCAAACACGAGGAATAGCAGGGCGAACAAGTAGTACCCCACCTTGAATTGAATTCTTGCGTTGCCGATGGTTTCCATACCGCATTCGTACGGAGCCATCTTGTTCTTTGTCTTCTTGGTGCGATAGCCGAGCAATAGCCCCGTGACGGTTGCCGCCGCCGCGATAAACGCGCCTAGAAAAAGGAAGATTGATAGAATGATG
>JAFWRL010000052.1 GCA_017520105.1 Fibrobacter sp. | reverse complement strand
CATCACCACACGACGCCATTCGCCTTTGAGAGCCCTGTAGCTGTATTCGCGCTTGTCATCTTTCGCCAAGTACGTACGCATGAAATCGACATTCGAAAAGTTTTCCCAAATTCCGCGGAAATCGGGCAAGACAGCCTTGCTGAATTCAAGAACAGAGGCACTATAGGGAGCGAATCCACCATAATCGCGGCCCCTAGCATAGACAGACGAATCACGGACGCTGCGAATGGTATTGTCTTCGAGGTTCACAAAATAAACACCGAAGTAATCTTCGTAAATTTTGCTATCGACATAACGATTGAGGATTTCAATATCCTTGTCGGCAAAACCTAGCACAACGGCTTTTGGCTTATCTTCTTCGGATTCGACTTTTACGAACTTCATTTCGCAATAGCGGGTAACGCCACCGTCAAAACTCCGGTACTGCGTAATAAAAGACTTCTGCGCATTGAGTTGGGCTTCGATATTTTTTATGGAACCGGCATCGAGCACCATCGCCTTGTCTGCTCCATAGACAAAACTATCGACATACATCTTGAAAGCGTCGGAATAGTGGATTCCGTTCGAAAAAATCTTTCCGAACTTTGATTCCGTATAAGCGTTCATCGTATAAGGCGTGAGACTATCCGTTTCGAGATCGATGTAATAAACAGACGAATATTCCGTCGCAAGAACGTTAATGATATCGAAATTGCGTTCCATATCGCGCTTATGTTCTTCTCTCGCAACAACTTCATCGTTGACGTTTGCGACAGCGATAATAATGTGGTCAGCCGCTAATTTAGACCAAAGAGCCTTGAGACGGTAATACTGGGGTTGCCCATCGACAACAAGCCTGTACTCTATGGAATAGGACTTATCCCCCGCAAGTTGCGTGAGCAAAAATTCCTTGTTCATGACAGAGGATATTTTTTCGACATCTTGCGGATAAACAATTTTCTTGATATCCCTGACGCATTCGTGGAAAAAATCTTTCCCCGACATGGCCAATTTCAGTTTGATGTAGCTGTCTTCTTTATTGAATACGTCATACGATTCTTCTTTCAAGTTCACGTAATAAATGATTTCGTATTCAACGCTCAACGCATTTGCAATTTCAGAAAACTCGCGGTTCATCATATTGGAACGCGTGATTTCATCGCGGTCCGCAATGCCAAGGACGATACTGGAGAGATTATCGCCGGACAACCGAACGAATTTCATTTCGTAATAGCGTTCCTTATCGTTCTTAAAATCGACTTCGAAACTACTTTGTTTCAAAAGTCTTGCACGGATGTTCCGGATAGAAGCAAGATCCAGGACCCGCTTACGGTCTTCGGCAATGACTGATTTCGCTACATATTTTTCAAGTGCCTCGGAATACGATTCTTTATCTCGAACGCTTTCCTCAAAGACGTTTTCCATATTGGATTTTACATAGGGAATCATCACTTCGGTATCGAGATTTATACTGTAAAGCGATTCATATTCGGCAGCAAAAGCCCGGATGACGCGGTTGCCCTCTTCAATTTTCATGCGTTTCCGCATTTCGTCATCGACATTCAAGAAACAAACTGCGGCATGGTCCTCGTCGCGGCCACGGGAAATCTGGAGTCTGCAATAACGCTCCATACCTGTAGAAAGGCCTCGAATCACATAGGAGAAGGCGCTTTCTTTTTTCAGACGGTTGCGGATATATTCCGGCGACAAAAGCCCCTTCAACTGTTCACGGTCATCGACATGGACATCTTCGGTAATGAACTTTTTCAGGACATCGAAGCCGTTGCAGCCATCTTCCCTATACTCTTTCTTGGTGTCATCTTCGCGATAATAAACGACATACGTATGATCAACAAGATTCAAGTAATAAGCTGATATAAACTGTTCGTAAAACACATCAGCGAATAAATCCGCATAAGCAGACTGTCTCTTACTATCGATCATTTGCTCTCCACGTTGATAGCCATAAATAAAATTACATCATTTTTGAGCAATTTGTTAAGGCTGAGGGTGGAAATTTTTGAATTTTTTGGGGGATGGAAAGTGGTTAGTGGTTGGTGGTTAGGAAAACGCAAGGGGGAATGAGGTATGGGGTCGCCCACTACCGTGGGCTTTGGGGTATGGGCGATTGCAATAAGTTCCGTATCTGTGATGAGTACTGTGTAAGGAGATCCCGGAACTGGTCCGGGATGACAATGTGATGAGAACTGTGACTGGATCCATCCTCCCTTCGGTCGTCAGGATGACGCTCGTACCCCCTACAACCTATCACCTAACCCCTAATTGTAAAAGAACCTTCGAGGGGTACCTCGAAGGCCTTTGGGTATTTCTCCCCTTGTTGTATGGGTATGGGGAGTGTGGATTAGGAACTTTTTAGCGAGCGATTCGGACGCTCTTCACAGCACCATTTTTCACGGAGCGGAGCAAGTAAATGCCTTGAGTCTTGATTTCGCTCGTAGTCTTGAGGATTTGCACAGCATCATCCATGGTATAGGCTCTCATGCGACCGAGACGAACTCCGTTCACGTCAAAGACATCGTAGGCGCCAAGCACCGGAATTTCCATGTGGATTTTCGTCTGGATGGCTTGGCCCGGTTTATCGCCACCTTGGCCCGGATTGTCACCACCTTGACCGGGATTATCGTTACCCTTATTCTCCGGATCAGCAGCATCCTTGCCTTCGACAAAGTTGAAGTAGTCGATATCGAACCAGGAACTGGTCACATCCATGCGGAGGATATGCTTGCCTGCCGGGAGATTGATGTTAGCCTTTACATTGCTGAAATCGTCGAAACTTGAACCGGAAAGGGCAACCTTTTCAACAGCGACCTTGCCATCGACAGAAAGCGAGAAGCTAGAAGTCGAATTTTCTGTCGCGACAGAGGCAAACACGGTATAGTCCCCAGCCTTCGCCACGTTCACAGTCCATTCATACCAATCGCCTTCCTGGTTATATCCGAGCGCAACACCAGTAGCCTTCTTGTAAAGGTCAGCGCCCGTGTCCTTGCGGTAATCGGAGTCACCGTGATTTTCACTGTCGTCGCCGTAAGAGGCATTGCTGGAGCCGTCTTCGTTTTTGCCCTGACCCGGTTTATCGAAGTCTTCAACTTCGACCTTGCCCGGAATGGCAATCGGAGAACCCTTGAACGGTTCCTGCGGAACAGGTTCCACCGGAGTCACATCACCTGTTGCAAGACCAGTCGT
>JAFWRL010000051.1 GCA_017520105.1 Fibrobacter sp. | reverse complement strand
CTCGCGAGCACCCTGACGCGGAACTCAACAGCGGCGAGCGTTCCCGCGATTTCAAGTGGGGATTTTTTAGGCGCGGAGTATTTTACGGCTGGCCCTCGGGGCATTCTATGACCAACGCGGCCATGGCCATGAGCATCGCAAGCTACAACCGCGACAAGCCTCTCGTCGTGGCGGGCTGCGCCCTGTATGCGGGCTACATCGCGACAAGCATGGTGCTCGGCGCAAAAGGGGAGGCCCACTGGTTCTCCGACGCCGTCGCGGGCACCTTGATGGGAGCCTCCATCGGCTGGTACATCGGCAGCGTGTTCTACAAGGAAAAAGTCGGCGAAAAGCAGACCCCGCCCAAGGTCACCATCGCCCCGCTATTCTACAGCGACACCAAAGGCGCCGTGCTCAGCGTGAGAATTTAAGCCAAATGCCTGGTTCACAACCTTGTGGACCACATCTTTGTGTACTTTTTGGTACACAACCTTGTGTACCGATGAAAAATAATGTATATTATAGGCGGAGGCTCCTATGAACGACGCTTTTATATATGGTTATGCGGTTGAGGGCGAAAACTTTACGGATCGCGAAGCTGAAACCAAGAGGCTCAAGGCGAATTTTGAGCACGGGGTAAACACCTTGCTTATCTCTAATCGTCGTATCGGCAAGACCTCCCTGGTTCGCCATGTTGGCCGCTTGGTGAATCCGAAAAAGGCCCTCGTCGTTTATTTGGACATTTTTGATTGCCGCAGCGAATACGATTTCTACAATAAACTTGCGACCGCGGTATTGCAACAGACTTCGTCAAAGATTGATTCTATCCTGCAAAATGCGAAGAATTTTTTGAGCAGGGTTTCGCCTAAAATTAGTATGGGTCCGGATCCGACTTCCGAATTTACGCTCTCACTGGGCATTACTCCGAAGGAATTCGCTCCCGAGCAAATTTTAGAATTGGCTGAAAATATCGCAAAAAAGCAAAAGAAGCGCATCGTTGTTTGTATCGACGAATTTCAACAGATTGGCGCGTTTCCAGATTCAATCTCGGTTCAGAAAAGACTTCGCGGTGCATGGCAGTTGCAGCAGAATGTATCGTACTGCCTATTTGGTAGCAAAAAGCACTTGCTTACGAATATTTTCCAGAACAAGAGCATGCCGTTCTATCAGTTTGGCGACGTGATTTACCTGGGGGTCATTTCTACCGAAAATTGGGTTCCCTTTATCTGCGATAAGTTTAGGAAGCACGGACTTCGTATCGACAAGGAACAGGCTTCAAGAATTTGTGGCGAAGTGGAAAATTATTCTTCTTATGTACAACAGCTTGCCTGGCTGGTAATGCTGCACACGGAACGCGAAGTTACTTCTGAAATAATTGACACCGCCATGAATGAACTTATCACCCAGAACGCGGCACTCTTTATGCAGCAGACAGAGGGGCTTTCCAGTTACCAGATGAACATGCTCCGGGCGATTGCCGCGGGGATTCATAATGGTTTCCTGTCGCAGGAGGTGCTGGAAACCTATCGCCTCGGGACCAAATCGAATATTCCCCGAATAAAGAAGGCATTGATTGACCGTGATATAGTGGAACAGCGTGAAACGGGCCTCTATATCAGCGACCCCATATTCAACAAGTGGTTCAGGAGATTTTAAAAAATGAACATCAATTCTCTGCCGAAATACTACCGTAGTCGTTTACTCCGTGAAACGAACTGTATCTACAAAGAACCGATTCCGTCGAAGACTCTTGCGAAGCTTTTGGACGCTTGCAAGAAGGATTCTATCCAGGATATTCATTTTTGCACGACGCCGGAATTAGAAAAAGACAAGGTTTGCGAAGAAGAATTGCGCAAGGCCGAGTACATTGAAATTCTTGAAAAGCGAATCCCTCAAATATTTGAGAGCTTTGTCAAGTATTCCGGTGATTTTGAATTTTCGCTGTTCTTGGATTTTTTGTTTGGTGAATACGCGGATAAGTCTTCCTTCAAGGAAATGTTCCCGGAAGGTTATCCAACAAAATTCAATTTTCCGAACATGGACGAACGCGTGTTCAAGTTCGTGGAACAGAATTTGTCCATTGGGTTTATGTTCCTTTTTGGAACAAATGAAGACAACTTGGCATTAGTTGTTCCTGAGGAATTTTCTGAAATCGCCCGTAATACAAAAAGACACATGGCCGGATTCCATGACTATTGCAAGGTCTATGCCAATCTTTATGGCATTTGCGATCCCGAAACGGTTATCAGCAAGTGGAATGTGAATCATAGCGATAACCCTCTGACAAAGAGTCAAGGAATTGCGGCAATCAACGAGTGCAGCTTGTTTACCCGCTATTTTACGAACTATGGAGTATGCCTTTACAACTGGAGTGTCGAAACCCCCGTTGTGATGGATAACATTATTGAAAGTCGTAAACACCATCGTCCATATAGACCGACCAACGAAGAATTTAACGAGTGGCTTGACTATACGGATGATATCAATGAAAATCTTGCGGAATTCAAAACCATCCGCGAACACTTTAAAAAGCATTCGGATAATCCCGCCGCAGCAGAATTTGATGCGTTGTGCCTCCTGGATGATTTGCGCATAGGGCTGGAACATCCTACTGCAATTATTGAAAGGTATCGTCTGCAAATCGGTTTTACCCGCATTGATATGGACAAGATTACGCCTATTATCAGTGCTATTATGGAACTCAACAATAAGGCTAGGCTTTGGGTTACTTACGGAAACACTTCGAATGAATTGTCTCCATCTCAAAAAAGTGACTTTGGAATGCGAGATTTGAAACAAAATCCTTCTGTTGATCGATCGATGCCGAAAGTGGGGCGCAATGATCCTTGCCCTTGCGGTAGTGGCCTCAAGTACAAGAAATGCTGCGGAAAAATGGTAAATTAGGAAGCTGTTTACTTTTTTTCGCCAAAACTCGAATTTTTATTGACCCCAAAATTCTGCTTTGTACGGGGTGTTACGGAAGTAGAGTTATCTTAGTTGGGTTTGATTTCTCGAATTTCGCTAGGCTTTAAATCGCCGAGCGCAAATTTATCGAACTGGATGCGCACGAGGCGCATGACTTCGTAACCCAAGTGGGCGAGCATGCGGCGGATTTCGCGGTTCTTGCCTTCGGAAAGCGTGATTTCGAGCCAACTGTTCTTTTCGCCTGCGCTGTGGAGAACGGCGCGTTCGGCGTGCATGAATTCTTCGCTTTCGCCGAAGACGCGGGGTGGTACGTTGAAGCCTTTTTCCATTTTCGCGAGGTCGTCGGCAGTGGGGTGGCCTTTGACCTGCACACGGTAAATCTTGAGATGTTGCTTCGGGCCTGGATCCTTCGACTCCGTTTCACTCCGCTCAGGATGACACATTGCTGAACCTCCGCTCAGCAGTGCATCTGCCCATTGCGTGTCGTTCGTAAACAGGAGCAAGCCTTCGCTGGCGGCGTCGAGGCGACCCACAGGCGAAATGTGCGGTACGGGTCTGCCGGGGAACATCTTGGCGTACTGTTCGCGAAAAAGGTCCATCACGGTCTTGCGGCCTTTTTCGTCGCTTGCGGTGGTGACAATGCCGCGGGGCTTGTTCATCGCGAAATAGAATTTTTGGGAAGCCTCGACGGGTTTGCCGTCCACAAGGATTTCGTCGTTCTCGTAGGTAGGCGTTTCGGGGTCGCGCACGATTTTACCACGCAAAGAAACCCGGCCCTCGCGAACCAGGTTTTCTGCTGCGCTACGGCTGCAAAATCCGCGCTTGGAAATCACGCGGGCAACCCCGTGAGTTTTTTGATTTACGCCATGGAATGCACTCATAGAAACGTCATCCTGAGCGGGAATCCGCGAAGGATCCAGTTGAAACGGCCTGGATGTTTCGCTTCACTCAACATGACGTTCCCACCCGCATAAAGTAAAGACTTGAATGTTAATTCAGTCCTTACTTGCCGAGGTATGCCTTGATGTTTTTGAGGCATTTTGCGTTCTGCGCTTCGGTACCCACGGTAATGCGGAGCACGTCACCCATCGCAGGCTGCGGACGGATGATGGTGCCCTTTGCCTGCAGGAACTTGAAGGCGTCCATCGGATCCTTGAATCCGCTCACGGCGATGAAGTTCGCGTGGCTATCGACGTAGGGGAGGCCCATTTCCTTGAAGCCAGCCTTCAGCTGTTCGAGACCCTTCTTGTTGAGTTCGCGAACCTTGTTCACGTATTCCTGGTCGTCGATGGCACCGATGGCGGCGGCTTGGGCGATACTGTTCACGTTGAACGGTTCACGCACGCGGTTGATGAGGTTCACGATTTCGGGGCGGGTGATGCAGTAACCCACGCGGAGCCCTGCGAGGCCGTAAATCTTGCTGAATGTACGGCAGCAGATGATGTTTCTGCCTTCGGCGATGCGGCTGTTGAAATCCGGGACGAGTTCCGGCGTGTCTTCGATAAATTCGGTGTAGGCTTCGTCCATCACGAGAACGCAAGTTTCCGGGAGGCTGTCGGCGAAGTCGAGGATTTCCTTGGCGGTGAGGTCAGAGCCGGTCGGATTGTTCGGGTTCGCGAGGAACACGATGCGGGTCTTTTCGTTCACGGCGGCACGCATGGCCTTGAGGTCGTAATTGTAGGCCGGGGCGGGCATATCGACTTCGACCAGCTTGGCGTTCATGGCCATGGTGGCGAGTTTGTAAACAGCGAAGCTGTGCTTGCCCATCACGGCTTCCACGCCGGGGCCGAGGAACACCTGGGCAATCATGTCCAGGAGCTCGTTGCTGCCGTTACCGACGGCAATCTGTTCACGCTTCACGCCGCGGAACTCTGCAATCTTTCCGATGAGGTCGTAGCTGCCGCCATCCGGGTAGAGGTTCACTTCTTCCAACGCCTTGCGGGCCTCTTCCATGCCCTTCGGGCTCGGGCCAAAGGGGTTTTCGTTGCTCGCGAGTTTGTCGATGTCTTTCGGGTCGAGGCCAAATTCGCGGGCGGTGTAGGCGATGGGCTTGCCGGTCACGTAGAGCGGCTGTTTCAAGATGTGCTGTTGTGCGAGTTCGTTAATGTCCATAGATATATCCTATTTCTGTTTTTTGCAAAATATAGTTCTTTTGCCATCAATCGCCTGGCTTGCTTTTATTAGTTTTGAATTACAAGGAGTTGATTATGCGTTTTTTTGTCCCTACAGATATCTATGTCGAAAAAAATTGTGTCAAGAAACATGCGCAGAATATGCTGGCGGTGGGAAAACGCGCGTTCATCGTTACCGGGCGCCATTCCGCTGCGGCAAACGGCTCCTTGGACGATGTGACGGAAGTCTTGAACGAGGGAAAAGTCCCGTTTCAGGTTTTCAACGAGGTCGAAGAAAATCCATCGACGGATACGGTACGGAAGGCAACGCTCTCCGCAAGGGACTTCAAGGCGGACTTTATAATCGGTATCGGTGGCGGTTCTGCGATTGATGCTGCAAAGGCGATTGCGCTGCTCCTCCTGAACCCGGACGTGGATGCAGATGACCTCCACAAGGTTCCGAGTTGCCGGCTCGACCACGCTCCTGTCGTTGCCGTCCCGACGACATGCGGTACGGGCTCTGAAGCGACTCCGGTTGCCATAATCACGAATCACAAGATTGGTCTCAAGAAAAGCATTCCGCATGTAATTTTCCCGGAGCTTGCGCTTGTGGACGGAAAGTATCTCGCTTTTGCAAAAAAGCAATTGATTGTCAATACCGCCGTCGATGCCCTTGCGCACATGGTCGAAAGCATCCTCAATGTGAAATCGAATGAGTTCAACCGCATGTGCCCGGAATATGGACTCACGCTTTGGAACGAGTGCAAGGAATCCCTCCTTTCCGAGAAAAAAATCGATGCAGGTTTATATGAAAAACTCATGCTTACATCGACGATTGCGGGCATGTCTATTGCGCAGACTAGTACTTCTGTGCCGCATGGCATGAGCTATGACCTCACGGTGCATTTGGGAACTCCGCACGGCCCCGCAGTCGGTTATTTCCTTGCCGCTTACACCGAGGTTTGCGGTAAGTCCGTCCCTGAAGATGTCCAGAAAATCCTGTCGCTTTTGTTGCTCAGGGATATCGGAGAATTCGCGGCCATGCTTCATAGCCTTATCGGGACATGCTCCGTTACGCGCGAGATGCGGGACAAGTTTGCCGCGGCCATGAAGGTAAACCATTCAAAGCTTGACCTTGTCCCAGGGGGAATCAGCCCCGAGGACGTTGACTATATTTATGAAAAATCTTTAATCGTTGAATCGTAAAATTCCAAGGAACTGTCATGAAATTAAAAAAATCTTTGTTTAAGGTTTATCTTGCGTGTGCCATGGCTGCTTTCTTTGTGGCATGTACGGCAACGGGAGAGACTATTGGCGGCGATGATGAAGACGAATTGTCGTCTAGTGTTCAAAAAAATTCTTCTAGCAGCGTTGCTGAGTCATCTAACGCTAGTGTAAAGAGCATTTATGATGCGGTGGAGGAATCCGGCCTCTATACGACAAAGGATTCCGTGGCGGCGTACTTGTGCAAATTCGATAAATTGCCCGCAAATTATGTCGGAAAGAATGAGGGGAAAAAACTTTACGAATCCAAAACGGGCAAGACATTTGAAAAATGGAATTTTAACCCGTGGACCACAATTAACGTGATGATTGGCGGCGACAACTTTGACAATTTTGCCTCTAGTCCGGATAATTATCACGAAACGTTACCCGAAGGTTCTTACCACGAAGCCGATGTGGAGTATTCCGCCAAGAATCG
>JAFWRL010000009.1 GCA_017520105.1 Fibrobacter sp. | reverse complement strand
CGAGGAACTGGAAGCGGGCGAAGTGGCCGCCGAATACGAGAGCCTCAAGGCCCGCGCGAAGGCCATGGACGCGAAGTTCAACGAAGCCATCGAAACTGTGAAGGTCGCGAACAACAACGAGTTCACCGACCTTTGCAGCCGCCACTTGTACGCTGTGAGCCGAAAGCGACTCGTATTAACGAGTCGCTTTCGGCGAGAGTGAGACGTAAGCCGAACGGTCTTATAAGGCCGCAAACTGCGTCATGAGCCAGTTGTTGCTCCGCGACGCCACCAAGGCACCCGAACTGTTCGAAAAGAGCATGAAGATGTACCTGAACCTCGCCGAAGCCGAAGTCGCCAAGCACTACAACTTCATCAAGAACCTCAACGTGGAAGCGATTGAGAGCTATAAAAAGTAGTTCTTAAGGCATAAAAGTATTCAGCCCCGGCTCATACGAGTCGGGGCATTTTGTTGATTCATGTCCAATATTCAATTTCTAATTACAATGCTTGTGCATTTTTTTTGCAATGAATCCTATTCCCCGAAACGGTGTCCAAGGCTAAAGGCAATAATAGCCTTGCGCTTCTATATTGGTTCCAGAACAAAATTGCAGCCTAATGCTGGATGAATCGGAACAGCGTTATGCCGGGGATTTTGCGGGTTTCTAGGTATTCGGCGAGGGGGACTTCGACGACTTGTTTTTTCACGGACGAGGCGTGACGCAACAGCGGCTTTTTGCCCGGATAAAACACTACAAAACCTGTATGCGTCGCATCAATGCGGTCGGATGTTCCGAGGAATGCCACGCCGAGAACTTTCATCGTTCCCTTGTACGGCTTTTTCGCCATGTCGATGGCTTTGTCCAAGGGCATGTAGCGGATTTTGAGCGGTTTTTCTTTGCTTGAATATACAAGGTTGTGGTCCTTGAAGAAATCCTTCTTGGGCATTGTGCGCGTCATCGAAGATTCGCCCTTCATCGGGACGACCTTGGCGTATTTTCCTTCACCGACCCAGTCATCGAGCAGGTAGTGCTTACGCGTCAAAAAGCTCACCTTGCCACCCTTGTAACGGAGGCGCTGGAGCTGCTTGAACAAAGATTTTTCGCTTTTCGCCATCGCAAGCGCAACGACATGTTCCAGGTACGTCACGCAATCGACCGAGTCTAAATAAACTAACGGTTTATCGTCAACGGAATCCACATGGCCTTCGCCCATAGGGCCTAGCTTGTACGGACGGCCTAAAAGCAACTTCGAGAAATAATCCAGACGCTTATTCAGACCGTTCACGCCTTGGGCTTCAAGCCACAGAGTCTTCATCTCCATCAGCGATTGGTAACTGTTGTTCGTATAACTGATAATCCGCATCCAGAGTGTATCGAGAAGATCCTTGTTCTTGATGTCTGGATTTTCGTTTGTTCCATTCAAGTACATGGAAACGGCAAGCGTATCGTTGTCTATCGTGTAGATATAGCCCACCAGGCCATAGACTTCCGCGATGTACCCCGTCTTGAAACGTGTGAGCCACGGAGTTTCCAAGGCCTGCATGCGTTTGGCGCCAGACCCTACGCCGGGACTTGCAAAGCTGTTGATGTAATATTCGCTGTTCGGGTGGCGAGCCATTTTCGCTAGCAATTTTGCAACCGTCGAAGGTTTTACCTTGTTATCGGGCGAAAGGCCGCTTCCGTCATACACTTCGTAATCCGCCGGGTTAAGCCCCATTTCTTTAAGGAACTTGCGTTCTGCCTTGCGGCCCCCTTCGACACTGCCCGAACCGTTCATTTGCGCACCGAGATTCCTGAGCAGCGTTTCGGCATGAAAATTTTGGCTCCGCTGGTTGATTTCGTCGAGCATGCTCAAAAGCGGAGCCGAGGAGAACGAGAACTTTTTCAGTTCCGCATTCGAACCTTTAGACAAATCTTCATTGAAAACGACACCGCGATTCTTTAGAGCATGCATAAAAGCCGCTCTGAAATACCCCACCGGGTTGCGAATCGGGAGCACGAGACTTGCTGAATCAAGCCCTACGCCTATCGTTCCGCCAAGCGTAATCACGGACTTGTCGGGGTCAATGCCATAGACCCAATTTTTTCTTTTGCCTTTGGTCGTTTTTAAGTTGTTTATAACCTTGACATAGCCGACATCAGGGTAAAGCGCGACATCCGCATCATCACCGATCTCAATCCCCGGCCAAAAGCGAACCGTCACGCAGTTGTCGTTGAAACCTAGCGGGGCAATTTCAGCACCGTACCAGGAATCGTAAAAATTGCGGCGCCAGTTTTCGGCTTTCCACGGCCCCGTATAATAGCTCGTATCCAAGTCAATCCGCCCGACAATCGTATCTATGCCCATCGCACGGAT
>JAFWRL010000050.1 GCA_017520105.1 Fibrobacter sp. | reverse complement strand
TACGGCATGCGGCAACTGTTATCGCATGCGCCCTGGTTGGCGTCGCGGTGCGTCACCCAGTTCGAGAGCATGCATCGACCGGACATAGCCATGCAGACAGCACCATGAACGAACACTTCCAGTTCGAGGTCCGGAACTTGTTTCTTTATCTCTAAAATTTCAGACAGACGAAGTTCTCGGCTCAAGATGATTCGACGGACTCCTAAATTTTTCCAGAAGGATGCGGCAAGGTAGTTTGTCGTGTTTGCTTGTACGGACAGATGAACTTCTGTTTCGGGATGTTCCTTGAGGAGCCAACCCACAAAGCCGGGGTCTGCCACGATGAGGGCGTCCGGTTTGAGTTCCAAAGCGGCGTTCAAAGCCTTTTGGAATGATTCGACCTTGACGTTACGCGGAATGACGTTGCTTGTGAGGTAGAATTTTTTTCCGTGTTCATGCGCATACGCAATGCCTTCGGCAAGGTCGTCCAGATTCTTGAAACCGTTTTCGCGGGCGCGCAACGAAAATGCAGGCTGCCCTGCATAGACCGCGTCTGCGCCATAAGCAAAAGCGTACTTCATTCGTACAAGGTCACCCGCAGGTGCTAAAAGTTCAGGTTTGGTCATAAGTAGTGATTAGTTAACGGTGATTAGAAGTGCATTAGACGAAAGGCAAGAGACGAGAGAATTGTTTGCATTAGTTCGTGCGAAGCACCATTTTTTCTTTCGTCTTTCGTCTATAGGCTCGCAGAGCCGTTCTTTCGTCTAGAATTTAAATCCTGCTCTAATATATGCCTTGCGGTCGTCAATCAACGTCAGTTCGCCCAAGAACGAGAATCGACGGCCTTCGTAGCTAATCGCGGGCGTCAGCGAATACTGAAGCTTTGCACCACTGAGGAATTTCTTGTGAATCTTGAGATGATTGTTCGGTGTCGTATCGTTCACGGCGCTGCCGTAATCCGTTCCTTTCCAGAACCATGTTTGGCGAATGGAGGCGAATATATGGCCGTCCAAACGTGCATAGATGTTCCAATCAATCGTTCGGCTATTCGGCCCACCTTGGTTTCCCAACGGATACCCTAGATGAGCCACCTGGGCTGTGTTCTGCTTGAAATGCGTATAGACGTAGGGTTCGACACGGGCGTATTCGAAAATAGTTCCTGCTTCGATTTTGTGGCCCTTGTAAAAAAAGTTGTGACCCGCCTGGAAACCGGCCATCCAAGCCCATTTGGCTTCGATGTTGTCGTTCCGGATCAAACTGATTGGGGATTCCATATCGTCCAGGAAAAATTCCGTGTAAAGACGAACCCTGTTGAGAATGCGGTAGTTGATATCAAAAGAGATTGAACCGTTGTTGCTTGGCTCCGAATAGTTTCCCTTTTCCATGAACAATGGCGCTGTCGGAACAAAGAGCCAAGGCTTCATGTCTTCATAAAGAATCGTAAGCTCGCTGACGCCGAATGTCGCGTTTCCTACGGCAAGTTCATAACGATGACCAAAAAGGTTTCTTGAATTTTCCTTGTTCTTTTCGCTCATGCTGCTGTAAATTCGCAGGTCCGCATAGAAACTCATGACGCGGAGTGGGCCAATCATCAAGTCCAAGCTCATCATGTTGTACGGAATCGCGAACTGGTTCAAACTCAGGTTGTTGTAGTAACCCGGGCCCCAGTGCATCACGTCGCGGCCAAAATCCAGGCGTAACCAGTCGTAATTGAACGCAAAATGCGTGCGGTATCGCGCATAGCTCGTGTATTCTACGCCGGAGTTGTTTTCCTCGCGCTGGTTTTCGAGAAATTCGCGGTCAAAAGATCTCGGGTTCTTGGCGGAATGACCTTCGCTGTAAATGCGTGCGTCCAAGACAAAATCGACCGAATCGATATACCCTCGCAAATAAAGGCCTCCGTCAATTCCCGGCCAAATCGTATCGCCCACAGTCTTGCTTCCGGTTCTCATACCACGATGGTCAACGTCGTTAATATGTTCTCCGCCACGGTAGTCGATACCGCCGACAATGCTTGCGGCAACTCCTATGCGCGGGTTCGCATTTTCAAAAGCAATAGCCTTTGCGATACAGGCTGAATCGCCTTTTTCGCATTTGTATTGAATTCCGTTCCCAAGGATGCCCGCGCCACGTACGTTATCAAAGTACAGGAGTGCGTTCCCTTCCGTTTTCGTGAAGTTTTTGCGGAATGTTGTATCCCTGCGAGGATACGTAAAATACTGCGGCTCGCCACCAATTGTCTGGCGGTGGTATTCAAACAACATCGGAGCTGTTTCTAGATTCCGCAGATTATATGAACGTACTGGTTCAATGACCGGCGAAGCTGCCAAAGATTTACTTACGCCTGTCCAAAGAAAAACGCAAGAAACAAGGGGTAATATTTTCTTCAAATCCATTGCCAAAATTTAACATTTTTCATACTGCGTATAATGCGAGTTGTTGCTGTGACGGTTAAATAATTGCCATTAATGCTTAAATATTTAATCGCCGCCACTATAATTGTTCTTAAAAAAAATTGAACCCATTTGTTCCAAATGGAACCTTTGGTTCCGGTTAAAAAAATATACAGAATAAAAATAAGTTTAAAAAAAATTTAAACCTTTTTTGTCAAATTGTATGTTTTGAATAATGTTGAATGGGAGATATATTTATGAACATGGGAACTAAAAATTGGTTTGGCTTTGGTATGGCTACAGTTTCGCTAGCTTTGCTTGCGGGCTGTTCTGACTCGACTTCGCCCGTAAATGAATTCTACAATCAAATTCCGGATAGTATTCCCTCGATGGAAATACCTGGAGATTTGGCGAGTAGCGGAAGTATCGCGACAAATCCGAACGAAATCGCGACATCCAGCAATTCTGTAGAATCTACAGCAAACAGTTCCGGGAACATACCGACGAGTTCGCCGAACGTACCGGCCAGCAGCGCTGGAATCACATTTCAAAGCAGCAACAGCATCACCTCGCCCACTTCTTCGAGCAGCGTTTCAATATCTGTTGCAAACAGTTCTTCGGACAAAGTAGAACCGATTAACGACAATCCTTCCTCGGATCGCCCTGTTATCACTTATGGGGCTAGTGGCGCAACGGTTGCCAATGCCAGCAATTGTGTTACGGTCTCTGGCGGTACCGTCAAGATTACTTGCGGTGGCGAATACGATTTTAGTGGTTCATACAGCGGTAACGACGCCCAAATTCTCGTTGCATCGCCAAAGACGGATACGACAGTCTATCTGAACATGAAGGGTTTGACGCTCACCAATACGGCTGACGCCCCGATTTACGTGCAAAAGTCGAACAAGACGTTTGTCGTTGCGAAGAATGGCACGACAAATACGTTTACCGACGCGGCTACGAGAATCAAAACGTACTCTTATACGAACGACGCTGGCCAAGCCAAGACCGATACGACGGGCGCTTGCATTTATTCCAAGGATGACCTTACCATCAAGGGTGAAGGTACGCTTATCGTGAAGGCAAATTACAATAACGGTATCCACACGAGTAACGACTTGAGAATCAAAAACGGACTCATCATGGTCAATGCGAAAAATAACGGTCTCAAGGGCAAGGGCTCTGTGGCGATTAGCGGCGGAACCATCAACATTACCACGACAGAAGGCGATGGCATCAAGAGCGATACCGACGACGCAACGGATTTGAAGGACGGCAAGGGTTCCATTGAAATCACGGGTGGCAGCATCACCATCACGTCTGCATTCGATGGATTAAGCGCAAATAACGCTGTGACGATTGCCAAGGGCGATGCCAAAGATGCAGACAATGGCGAGGACAAGGCTCCAACGCTTAAAATTACGACTGGCGGCGGACAGAAATGCCTCGGCACGAGCACCGGCGGCGGCAATGGCGGCCGCGGAGGCTTTGGCGGCGGATTCGGCATGGGCGGCAACTCCTGCTCCCCGGACTCCAGCATGAAGGGTATCAAGGCAGATTCGAGCATTGCCATTAGTGATGGCGTCATCGAAATCAACAGCCACGACGACGGCATCCACAGCGGCGGAACCGTCACCTTCACCGGTGGCAAAGTGACCGTCAAGACGGATGATGACGGCGTCCACGCGGACAAGGCCCTCTATGTCAAGGACAATGCGAATGTGAGCGTTACCATGTCTTACGAAGGCATGGAATCCCCCGATATGAACTTTGAAGGAGGCATCACAAGTGTCATCACCACGGACGATGGATGGAACGCTGCTGGCGGCACTAGCACAACGACGGTTGGCAACACGGGCGGCAGAGGTGGCAGGGGCGGCGGTTTCGGTGGCGGCGGAAGCACAGGCAATCTCAAGGTGACCGGCGGATTCCACTACATCTACGTAGGTACTGGCGATACGGACGGCATAGACAGTAACGGTGGTATCAATATTTCCGGCGGTGTCATCATCGTGGAATGCCGCATGAACGGCGGTATGGGCGGTATGGTAGATTCCGACGGCACGACGACAATTTCTGGCGGCAAGTTGCTCGGCTTCGGTACGAATAATTCCGAAGAAGGCAAGCAGTACAGCGTGAATTTCACTGCCGATAACTATTACGGCACCTCCGAAATTGCATTCAAGCCTAGCTTCTCCGGAAGCAAGATGGTTTCCAGTGTGGGTCAGCCCGCTGTCGTGAACAGCGTGAACGGCATGAACAAGACATGTTTTGGCGACAGCGCCGACAGATGCGTCTATACGAAGTAGACGAAAGAACGCCACTCTCGTGGCTACAGACGAGAGACTAAAGATAAAAGGCGAGCATTAGCTCGCCTTTTTCAAATTTCAATTTTACAGAATTCGCCTCTCTCGTCTTTCGTCTACCAGCGAAGCGATCTTTCGTCTAAACTACATCCAGCCGCGGTCGGAGGTACCGGTAATACCGCGAACCTTAAGGTCAAAGTCATCACGATTGGTAGCAGCGTTCATGGCCGTTTCCAGCGAAATCTGGTCGTTCTGGTAAAGCTCAAGCAACGCCTGGTCAAACGTCTGGCTGTGGTACTGAATATGGCCTTCGGCAACCGCCTGTTCCACCATGTCAATTTTGTCCTTATCCTGGATATATTCCTTGATGGCACCCGTATTGACGAGGATTTCTGCGGCCGGAACACGTCCCTTGCCATCCTTTGTCGGCAGGAGTCGCAGCGAAATAATGCCAGCCAGCACTTCCGCAAGCAACAGACGCACTTCGTCGTGCTGGTGCGGTGGATACATCGAAAGCACACGGTGGATGGTCTCTACGGCGTTCGTCGTATGGATAGTCGCAAAGACCATGTGGCCTGTATCAGCTGCGGTCAATGCAATCTGCATCGTTTCAAGGTCACGGATTTCGCCCACGAGGAGCACGTCCGGGTCCTGACGGAGAGCGGCACGGAGCGCATTCGCATAAGAAAGCGTATCCACGCCAATTTCACGTTGCGAAATAATCGCTACGTTGTCTTTATAAAGATATTCAATCGGGTCTTCGACGGTAATGACGTTAACCGATTCCTTCTGGTTGATGTAGTCAATCATCGAAGCAAGCGTCGTCGATTTACCGGAACCCGTGGTACCCGTGACAAGCACAAGACCGCGCTTTGTAAGAGCCAAGTCGCGGATAACTTCGGGCAGATGAAGTTCTTCGAACGGAGGGATTGTCGCCTTGATATGGCGAATCACAACGGCAATTGTACCGCGCTGGCGGAACACGTTGACACGGAAACGGCCCATGTCGCGGGCACCCACGGCAAAGTCGCATTCCTTGTTCGCTTCAAAACGCTGTTTCTGGTCGCGGTTCATGATGTCATCCAAGAAGGAATCCATCATGGCGCTATCGATGCGAATATCAAAAAGCCTTTGTAAACGACCATGAATTCGGTAAACCGGCGGCACGCCTACACGAAGGTGCAAGTCAGAGGCCTTGCGGTTCACCATTTCACGCAAGAGCTGTTCAATCCGAAGTTCAGCCATTTAAGCTTCTCCAAACTTTTCGCGGCAGAGTTTTTCTACTTCTTCCAAACGAGATTTGATTTCTGGATTATCCGGATTCTTCTTGGCAAGGTCCGAATAAATTTCCAAGGCCTTGTTATACACGCCTTGTTCCATGTAGATGTCGGCAAGCGTTGCTGTATTCAGGCTTTCGTCTAAATCTGCTGCACCACGGGACAAAGGAGCATCGGCATTATTGACTAGACTTGCAGAAACTTCGTCATCGGAATCACCGGACATCAGGTAATCGACTCCCTTGTTGCTCGGTTCACTCGATTCCGGCAATGAATCGTCCTCGTCAAAGAGTCCCTTGAACGCATTGGAGACTTCGGAATCAATAGAATCCAAATCAGCAGAAGGCGCTGCTGCTGCAACTTCTTTTACAGGTGCTGGTTCCGCCGCTGCTTCCACCGTTTGTTCTGGAGTTGTTTCTTCCAGCAAATCATTGTCTTTACCAAAAATGCTGTCAAACGATTCATCGACGCTTTCCTTGACGGATTCTTCTTCGATTTGAGCGCTTGTCGCTTCTTGGCTCAACGGTTCATCAACAGGAGCGGCAACGAATCCGTTTTTATTTTCTTCGGGCAACGAGAGATCGTCTTCGTTACCGAACATCGATGCAAATGCGCCCCCCATTTCGTTTGCAAGATTGTCGTCTTCTTTGGCGGGTTCTGCAAATGTTTCCGCAGACGGTTCGGCGACAGGTTCAGTAATTCCGGCTGATTCTGTAGCAGACCCGGATTCGGCAACACCCTTTGATTCTTCGCCGCCAAACAGTGCGTCAAAAGCACCATCGACACTCACGGAAAGGTCTTCCGAGATGCTGGAAGATTCTTCTGGTTGAGTGGCGACATTTTCTGTTTGCGCGACAACTTCTTCAGGGTGAGCAATTTCTTCTGGTTCTGCGAGAGGTTTTTCAGCCTCGGCAACGGGTGCGCTTTCTTCGGCAATATTGTCTTCTATGTCGGAGAAATCCATGTGCGTCGATGGTATTGCGCTTTCTTCGGCAAGAGTATTTTCTTCAGGTGCGGCTGCGGCATCTTCGCTAACAGGTTCCGCAAAATCAAGAGAAGAAGCTTCCGCCGGTTCATCACTTAAGCTGAAATCTGCATCGGCAGATTTTTCAAACAGTCCACCAAAGGATTCTTCTGCTGCAGGTTCTTCGGACGGAGCATCATGTGCTTCGGCTAACAATTCGCTTGAAGTTTCTTCTACAGACAAATTCTCTGCTGGAGATTCTTCAATGGATGCTTGTTCTGCAGGTTTTTCTTCAGGAAGTTCGTCATCCCCGAAAATCGAGGAGAAAGCATCATCGACGTTTGTCGCCTTATCTTCTTCCTTTGGGGTTTCGATAATTTGTTCTGATTCTGCGTCAGAGAAATCCATGTGTGTCGATGGAATTATACCATCTTCGACAGAACTCGTCTCAGTTGCAGGCGTTTCATCTAAACTAAATTCAGCATCGGCTGATTTCTCGAAGAGTCCACCTGAAGTTTCTTCAGATTTCGTTTCTTCAGGAAGTTCGTCATCGCCCAGAAGTGAAGAGAACGCATCATCGACGTTTGTCGCCTTGTCTTCTTCCTTTGGTGCTTCGGGAGTCGGGCTCCACTCTTCAATGGAAATGTTTTCTTCCGAGGGCTTTTCGTCTAAAGATAAACTCTCAGTAGATGCTTCTTCGGGGAGCTCATCGTCACCCAGTAGCGACGAGAACGCATCATCAACGTTCGTTGCTTTGCTCTCGGCATCGATTGGTTGATCTTCAATGTTCGAGTCTTCAATGTTAAAAGATTCTTCGGACTTGGGGGCTTCGTCTTGGCTCGGAGCCGGCACAGACGAGAACAGTGACGAAGCTACAATGCCGGTTGCTGCTGCTGCGGCAGCTCCGTTTCCGTTCAATTCTGCTGTATCAAGATCATCATCACCACCCAAAATACCTGTAATGGCAGAGGACACTTCGGATGTACTCAAAACGTTGCCATCGAAACTTGGATCTTGGATTTCTTCAGTTTTTTCGGCATTTTCACCCGATGCAGAATTCAAGGAATTCAGCAAGTCGTTCATCGAAGAATCGTTTTCGTCATCAGCATTCGAAATGGATGCAGCCAAATTCGCAAAGACGTTTTCTTCTCCGTCAAATTCTGCGTTTTCAGAATCGGAATTCAAGTCCATCGTGAACGGACTGTCGTCTTCCATCGGCGCAGCGGCCATTGCGGCCTGTTCTTCTTCCGTCAGTACATCGTATTCGTCTTTCCAGAACGGATCAAGGGGATCCATGTCGTGGACACGGCGGAAGCAGGCGTTACGTTCGGCTATTTTCCCTAGCTGATCGTAAGACTCCCCCATCTTCTTGTGGGCCGAAAGGCAGAACGGGTCCTTGGCAAGAACCTTCTTGTATTCGGAGACGCTACCGGCAAAATCCTTTTGAATGGTAAGAATTTTTGCCCGAACCAACATCGCCGGAACATCGGACGGTGATGCCGCCAAAGCCGCATCTACATGATTCAAAGCGGCTTCGAAGTCGCCTGTGGCAAGTTCCATATCAGCAAGCCAAGCAAGGGCTTGTGAACGACCTTTGTTCTTTTTTATAGTCTTTTTCAGAGAATCCAACGATACAGCCATTATTTCTCCAATGGAAGAAGAATAGCTTCATCCGCTAAAAGTACAGGAATTCCTTCACGAATCGGATAGACCCGCGAACCATCGGGAGTCGTCAGCGCTTCAGTCAAGGGCTCAGTAATTACTTCGCCGGCAACATTTTTGAGGGTGCCAGCCTTAATAGCATTGTTCAAACGAGCGATGCAATCCTCTGCAGCCTCGGCGAGAGATTCACGTGTTTCTGGGCAGCAAAGAATACTTAACAATTTTGAATCGAGCATAAAACCTTTTAAAGATGTTATTTCATTAAAAAAATAACATCATTTTTACAAAAAAAGCAAACTTAACGAAGATATTTAAGGTTTACGAGGGCAAAATTGCCGTTTTTTCCGTTTCCTATGAGTAAAAACACACACATTCCCAGTTTGTCGAGCCAGTTGATGTCGAAATTTTCGCGATAACCGGAGAAATTGGAGACAACGAGGAGTTCTCGGCAGCCTGTACGGTTGCAGATGTTTTCCATCTGAGAAAGCGGTCCTAAAAGGTGTTGGCGGTTCTCTTCGGAGAGTTTTTCGGGTTCGCCGCTCACGCAACCGAGGATTTCGATTCCAGGAATCACGTTGTAGCTGTCGAACCAGTTGTTGAGGGAATCCTCGCGACCACCGAGCAAAATGGAGCGATGGCGTTTTTTCGCGAAGATGCGGTAGAAATAGTTTATCCAGAACGCAATGCGACGCCAGGCGAGCAGGGCAAACGGGATAAAGAGGCTAGAACAAACAGAAAGTGCGATCCAATGGGATTCGTATGGTAAAATACGGATATCTTCATCCACAATGGGAGTTTGAGTAAAATAACGGAAAGCGCAATAGCCACCGACAGTAAGCAAGTTCAGCGGTATCAAATAACGCAAGAACTTGTCGCCCTTGAGGCTCGATTCCGTATATTCCCCACGGAACATGAGGAACACCAGATTCGTGATGATGACTAAAGCGGCAAGCCACCAGTCTTCAACGATATTGTTCTTGAAGAAGATTGGACGTTCTGAACAATCTAAACACGGCAGGTTGATGAACGTTTCGTAACTAAAGAAAAACATCGTCCATATAGCGATAACGCCCATATCCAGGAACATCTTCCAGAACTTCGGAATAAGGCGCGAGAACATACCCACAAAAGCGGCAAACAAGATGCCGAACGACACAAGAAAATTCGGGACAAAATAAAGGTCCTTGTGCTTTTTTACGAAGATAAGCATCGCCTTGTAGAAATCTACATAGGAACCCCAGCGGCGCGTGCGGCAGCTTTGTCCCTTGAAATGCAAAATATTCGTGACTGGAGTGTAATAATTGTGGAGCCCCATCTGTTTTGTGCGGAAACAGAGGTCCAAGTCTTCACCGTACATGAAGAAGTCTTCGTCAAATCCTTTCAGTTTTTCATAGACGTCGCGGCGAATGCAGAAAAACGAACCACTCACGGCATCGACTTCAATCATTTCGTCAGGATCCGCGAATGTCATGTTGTAACTTGCAAGCGTCTTGTTTTTGGGGAATAGAGCTGCAAGGCCAATCGTCTTGGAAACTGCAGAAACGATTGTCGGGAACGAACGGCGGCAAGCCCACTGGAGCGATCCATCTTCGTTCAAGATGCGGCAACCGACGGTGCCTGCTTCCGGATGTTCTTCCATGAACTTGAGCATTTCGCGGAAAGCGTTCTTCGAGATAATCGTATCGGGATTGATGAAAAACAGATACGGCTTGGTCGCATGCTTTTCGGCGAGGTTACAGCCTTTACCAAAGCCCAAGTTTTCCTTGGAATCAAGCCATTCCACTTCGGGGAAGAAATTCTTGATTTCAGGAATTATCGGCTCGTTGGAACCGTTATCCAAGACGATAATCTGCGAATCAATGCCCTCGCATGCGTCACGCACGGACTTCAAGCACGCCGGAATGAAATCGCAAGAGTTATAAGCAATGATAATGACTGAACAGGAAAGCATGAGTTAGTAGGAAGTAGGCGGTAGGAAGTTGAATTTAGGATGTGGTTTGTAACATTGTCATCCTGAGCGAAGCCGTTAGGCGAAGTCGAAGGATCCAGAGCATTCCTAACTTAACTGGATCCTTCACGCTGCGCGTTCAGGATGACGAGATGCGCAGACCTAAGCAAGTCCCAGTCGCAGTTTAAGGACGAGGAAGAAAGCTTCGGAGATGATTCCGCCGCTCATCTTGGAAGTGCCACGGGTGCGGTCCGTAAAGATGATGGGAATTTCCTTGACGCGAAGGCCCTTCTTCCAAATCTTGAAAGTCGTTTCAATCTGGAAGCAATAGCCGTCGCTCTTCATCTTGTCGAGGTTCAAGGCCTGCAAAGCTTCACGGCGGAAGCACTTGAAGCCGCCTGTCGCATCGCTAATCGGAAGGCCCGTCACGATGCGAGTATAGACGTTTGCGCCGTAGCTGAGGATTAGACGGCGGAGGTCCCAGTTCACCACGCTGATGCGGCGATTCTGGTAACGGCTGCCGAGAACGAGGTCGGCATCTTCGGCAGTTTCCAAAAAGCGGTTCAGGTCTGTCGGCGCATGGCTAAAGTCGGCGTCCATTTCGAACACGCGTTCGTAATCGCGTTCGAGCGCCCACTTGAAGCCCATCACGTACGCAGAACCCAATCCCATCTTACCCTTGCGGCGGAGCAAATGGATTCTGGGATTCTTGTCTGCTTCGGCTTGGACAAGGTCGCCCGTACCGTCCGGGGAACCGTCATCCACCACCAAAATTTCAAGACATTGATTCTGTTCCAAAATAGCCGACATAATCAGGAGAATATTCTCCTTCTCGTTGTAGGTCGGAACAATCACCAAACTCTTAGGGAACTCCATTAAATACCTCACTATAACACAAATCTAACACAAATTACAAATCGCCAATCGTCTCAGAAACAGGATATGTGCGTTTTTTGTTGCCGTTCATCATTTCGCCCAAAAGGCCAAGCGAGAAAAACTGGACGCTCATTACAAGCGAGAATGCTCCTGCCAACAAAAGCGGACGCACATGCATCGCTCCTGTCTGTATCCATTCGTAACCAAAATAGCCACAAATGCCAAGACCGAAAAGCATAAAGATAAGCCCAATCAATCCAAAAAAGTGTAACGGCTTCGAAGAGAAACTGCGCATGAACATCAGCGAAACGAGATCGAGGAATCCGCTCACCAAGCGAGAAACGCCGTACTTCGAGACGCCATGAACGCGGGCGCGGTGAGCCACAGGCATTTCGGTAATGCGGAAACCCTGCCACTTCGCCATCACTGGGATAAAGCGGTGGTAGTCGCCATAAAGCTGGATAAAGCGCACGACGGAACTGCGGTATGCTTTGATGCCACAGTTGAAATCGTGCAGGCGCTTGCCGCACACAATCGAGACCGTCAAGTTGAAAAGCTTGGACGGAAGCGTCTTATGCCACGGATCCAAGCGGCGAATCTTCCAGCCGGAGACGAGGTCATAGCCGGATTCAAGAATCTTGATCATCTTCGGGATTTCGAGCGGGTCATCTTGCAAGTCGCCATCGAGCGTAGCGACGTACTTGCCCTTTGCCTTGGAAAAACCGAGAGCAAGCGCAGCTGCCTTGCCGCAGTTGAACTGGAAACGGTAAGCACTCATTGCAGAACCAGGACGGATGCCGTAATCCTTGGAAAGATTTTCCACCACTTCCCAAGTATTGTCGCGGCTACCGTCGTCGATAACGATAACCTCGAACTGCATACCCGTTGGTTCGATGGCAGCCCAAATTTCCTTCATCAACTCAGGAAGATTTTCACTTTCTTCCTTAACGGGAATCACCAAGCTCAAATCCATTGCAAGTCCTCGAAATTATTTAGCTGCTGGAGCCGAATCCGCCTGCGAATTTGGGGCCGATTCGTCATCGACTTTCAAACCGTCTGTGATAGCTTCAATCTGTTGGAGGCTCATGGCAAGACGGCTACGCCCCGGAGCGTCATAAGACGGGATATTGTCGAGACCACGTTTCACGACGTCGAGAGCTTTATCCTTCATACCGGCAGATGCATAGACGTAAGATGCTGCCCAGTAGTTACGCCATTCTCTCGGGAACTGGAACATGCCTAGTTCAAGGTATTTGGCGGCATCAGTCGCAATGCGTTCGACTTCGGCCTTGTCTGCCGGGGTAAACGGCTTCTTCGTGATGAGAGTGCTAATCTTTTCACGGGCATCGAACGAAATCTGCAAGTAGAGCGATACGTAGCTGCTGAGGAGACGTTCTGTTTCGGAGTTGATGAATGCAGTTCCATCGCCGAGGCCACGGAATTTATACACAGTGTCGATAAGCGCGGCAGTCATTTCCGCATCGAATGCGTTCTGCTTCGGCGTGAGGTTGCCCTTTACAAAGTTATAGACCATGCCTTCTTGGACCATGTACTTTTCGAGGCCCATGAAGTTCGACATGCCGACGGTCGTAGAAATTTCAATCGGTTTATCCATGTTCTGGAGAGCAAGGTCAATCACGAGCTTGTATTGCGTGAGCATCATGCTACTGCGGTTTCTCTTGGCCCAGTCTGTAAAGGCGTCCCATACTTGGTAATTCACCTTGAACTGCATAAGCTTGGCGGAATCCGCTTCAGAGAGATTGCCGGCGGCTTCCATCTGGTCGATGCGTTCCTTGAGCTTCGGCTTCAGCGATTCGGCACGGCGAACCCATGTGGACACCTGATGGTTCGGGTTATTGGCGCTGCTGTTATCGAGAACCATGTCGTTGTCGATAGTTTCCTTCGTATATGAAAGCTTGAGAATCGGTTCGTTAGTGAGCATCTGCTTGATGTACCAGTCCGTGTTGCCCAAGGAAAGATTCACCACGCGAACGTCCTTGCGGACTCCGGCAACTTCCTGCGCAAACCACAGCGGGAACGTGTCGTTATCGCCGTTCGTAAAGAGAATGGCGTTCGGACGGCAGCTGTTGAGGAGGTTGTAGGCGTAATCCCATGGAACCCAGAGGCCGGAACGGTCATGTTCCTTGTAGTTGGAAATGCATGGCACAAGGAAGGATACGAGCACGAGGGCGGCTGCAATCGGAGACGCAAAAGCCATCGTCGATGCGGTTGTCGCGGCTAGCAACACGAGAATGCCAGCACCGATACCGTAAATCATGCTCATGAAAATAAATGCCGGAGTATAGAAGTAGTCACGTTCACGGACTTCCATGTGGACGGCTTCCGGGAACGGGGCTCGTTGACCGAATCGAGCAAAGCTTTCTTCAATCTTCTGCCAGTTCTTCCAAGCGGTGGTGTTTTCGGCATCGGAAATATTTTTTTCGAATTCGGCAATTCTTGAAGCCGGAGCGTTGTTCATGCGAAGGCGCTCAATGGCAATTTTCGAGAAATCGATTTTCTGGCGAAGGTCAATCAGTTCATTAGGATCCGGGAGAGACGTAATGCCAGCACCGGCGTTGTTCAGGTCGGCCACGTTACGGGTCATGACGTTCACCCAGTAATCGTGGTCACGCTGTTCCATGCGGGTGCCATCAGCAAAGTTGATGTAGAACAACAGTCCGAGCGAGCAGAGCACATAGAGCGTCGAAAGGAATATGCCAACATGCCTGTTGCGTTTGCAGACATAGACGCACACAGCGACGATAAGGCCGTTAAAGAGCAGGAAGAAGAATAACTGGAACGGGATGTTGTCGCCCATGAACGACATCTGTGTCGGGAACTTGAATCCCAGACGTTCGACCGGTTCGTTCTCGGAGGCGTCAAATGTATAGACCCCGTTTGCGTAGTTCACACCCCCCACCTTGTAAGGCAGGTATTGGGCCGTCTGGTAGCCGCCATAGCTCATGCTCGGGAAAGCAAGTACTTGGTGAGCTAGCTGCGAACGGCGGTAGAACGCACGGGAAATCATGCTTTCGGAGCCATACTGCTTACGTTCGATGAACGCATTGAAAGCGTCCCAGTTTTTACCATCGAAAAGGTTGCCCAGCTGGAGGTTGCCCTGTTCGTCGCGGATGTTCAATTCCGGGTCGTTCTCGTCAATCGTCGGGTTGAGTTCCGAACGGATGGGAATGTAAAGATGCGTGCTGTAGCCGACCAACGCAAAGAAAGCGAAGGCAAGGGAGAGCTTAAATGCATTGTTCACTCTCACCGGAAAGGCGGCTCTAATGGCTGGAACAAAGACGATAATAGAAAGGGCAACAAGGCAAAGGAGCGAAATTTCGATAAACGCAGAGACCATGTAAATCACGGAGCAGAGGAGCGTACCCGTAACCCAAACAGGAATGCGTTCGACAATCTTTCTCGGCTGAGCGACGAGCAAAAGTACGAATACGGCGGGAACCGTGAGCATCGTGTAGAGGTGGGCTCCCACGCTAAGGAACGCGATATAGCAGATGAAGATGAGAATCTTGTCGCTACCCTCTTCGTCGCGCTTGTTGTACCACACGAGACCGAGGTAAGAGACGAGCATGAGGATGAGCATGGCGACGCCATAGACTTCTGCTTCGACGGCGTTGAACCAGAACGTGTCGGAGAACGTGAGGAGGAATCCGGCTACAAGAGCTGCCGTACCGAGCACGAACGTGCGCATCTTGTCCGAAATCTTTTCGGCCAACGAGTCCGTCTTAAGAACGGTCGCAAGGAGTTCCCATGCAAAAAGGGCCGTCACATAGACTGTTGCCGCAGAACTCACCACGGAGATGTAGTTTACGCGCTTTGCAATTTCACCTACGAACGGCAAAAAGAGAATGACCGCACGGGCAAAGAACACGAAGAAGGGTGTTCCAGGAGGATGCGGAATGCCAAGCGTGTTGGCGCAAGCGACGAACTCGCCGCAGTCCCAGAACGAGACCGTCGGAGCCATCGTCAACATATAGACGATCAAGGCAATAAAGCCCGCGATTCCAGCAAAAATGTGCTTATACCATTTTTCGTTGATTTTCATAGTGCTTAAGCATCCTTATTAGTTGTGTTAGCGACCATACCACGTTTCTGCATGACACCTGCAAGAAGTCCATTGACAAAAGAACCCGAAGAATCAGTGCTGAACTTCGCGGCTATCTGGACCGCTTCCGAAATGACGACTTTCATCGGAATTTCTGGAACATACAAAAGTTCGACCATCGCAATGCGGATGACAATTCTGTCGAGCATCGCCATGCGTTCAATACCCCAGTGGGCGGAGCATTCTTCGATTTCTGAATCCAATTCGGCCTTGTGAGCCTGTACCAAATCGACAAGCTTCATACCGTATTTTTTCATATCGTCCCTAAGCGGCTGGGCATTCAAAACACCCGGGAGCGCCTCGCCTGCTGTAGAACCCGCGATTTCCATTGCATAGAGCAACTGCATGGCAAAAACGCGAGCAGGCCTATAACTGACTTGAGCCATAAATTACTTTCCAACTTGTTTGTAAAGATTAACCATTTCAACTGCGGTCCTCGCCCAGTTACAACCGAGGTTACCAGCCTTGAGACCAGCGCGGTTCATCGCCTGATCAACCGTATCCGTCGTGAGGATTCCGAGAATCACTGGAATCTTGCCTTCGGCAGCAAGAGCAGCAATACCACCCGTCGAAGAATTCACCACCACGTCGTAGTGTCCCGTTTCTCCACGGATAACGGCACCGAGGGCAATCACGGCATCGTACTTGCCGGAATTCACTAGTCGTCGGCAAATACCCGGCAGTTCAAATGCGCCCGGCACATGGGCAACGGCGATATCATCCGAGGCGACGCCGAGCGTTTCGAGTTCACGGACTGCACCTTCGAGGAGGCGGTCGGTCACCACTTCGTTAAAACGGGCAACGGCAATTGCCACCTTCATCTTGGAACCATTGAGGGAATTTTTGAATTCTTTCATCTTATTTTCCTTCGTCTAAAACTTCGGCTGCACCGTGATCTGCGTTGTCGAGATGGAGCTCGTGGCCCATCTTTTCTTTTTTGGTGCGCAGGTAAAAACGGTTGATGTTGTTGGGCTTGATTTCTATCGGCACGCGTTCCACAATCTTGAGTCCGTAAGCGGAAATGCCAGAAATCTTGCTCGGGTTGTTCGTGAGGAGTCGCATTTCCTTCACACCGAGGTCTGCCAAAATTTGGGCACCTGTGCCGTACTGGCGTAAGTCGGACTTGAACCCGAGGTGCAAATTCGCCTCGACCGTGTCCATGCCTTTTTCTTGCAGTTCATAGGCGCGGAGCTTGTTGCAGAGCCCAATGCCTCGGCCCTCTTGACCGCGCATGTAAAGGAGCACACCTCCATGTTCGCCGATGAATTTCATCGCAGCTTGCAACTGGTCACCGCAATCGCAACGGAGACTTCCAAAAATATCGCCTGTAAGGCATTCGCTGTGGACGCGCACATAAACCGGCTTACTGAAGTCCGGATTGCCGGCAACCCAAGCCACATGTTCAACACCGTCAGTCGAACTCTTGTATGCATAAGCGGTAAAGTCACCATACTTGGTCGAAACATGCGGTGCGGCCACGCGCTGCACGAGTTTTTCCGTTCTCAGACGGTAATCAATCAAATCCTTGATGGAAATAATCTTGAGGTTAAACTTTTTCGCGACTTCCTGAAGCTGCGGCATACGGGCCATCGTACCGTCGTCGTTCATGATTTCAATCAACGCGGCAGCCGGCTGAAGTCCAGCGAGTTTGGCAAGATCGACTGCGGCTTCGGTGTGACCTGCACGACGGAGAACGCCTTCTTCTTGTGCATAAAGCGGAGAAATGTGACCCGGACGGCCAAAGTCCGAAGGCTTGGAATTCGGATCGGCAAGCGCCTGGATGGTTGCCGCACGGTCGTGGGCTGAAACGCCCGTGGTGCAACCTTCGAGTTTATCGACCATAACAGTGAACGGAGTCCCGAGCATGGACGTGTTTTCGGCTGTCTGGCGAGTCAAATTCAATTCACGGCAACGCTTGATCGGGAGCGGACAGCAAAGTACGCCTCGCCCCTCGTGAAGCATAAAATTCACTTTTTCGGGAGTAATCTTTTCGGCGGCGATAATGAAATCGCCTTCATTTTCACGGTCTTCGTCATCGACCACAACCAAGAACTTTCCGTTCCTGAAATCTTCAATGGCCTCTTCAATCGTATTAAGCAAGGTCACGTTCCTTTAGATAGTTTTCAATATATTTGCCGAGCATATCGACTTCGACATTTACAACGGTGCCGCTCACCCAGTTCCTGAGATTCGTGCGGGCAAGCGTTTCGGGAATAATGCAAACGCGGATGAAATCCTCCCCTTTTTCGGCAACAGTCAAGCTAATGCCGTTCAAGGAAATGGAACCACGGCGAATGTCATAGCGGCGCAAGTCCGCCGGAAGCGCCAAATCAACTTCGACACCCGTTTCGCGCGGGGTAACGCGCAAAACTTCGGTAGTGCAATCGACATGCCCCATCACAAAATGACCGCCCATAAAGCTATCGGCACGGCAAGGATACTCGAGATTCACGAGATCCCCGACTTTTGCCTGCTTAAAAGACGTATTCACGACGGTCTGGTGCATGAGACAGAACGTCGCTTCGTCATCGGTACAGTTTTCGACCGAGAGACAAACACCGTTATTGGCGATGCTGTCGCCTAGTTTGCTGTTTTTAAAGAATCCTGGCGACTTCATGCGCATTGTAAGCGCGTCTCCCCTATTTTCAAGGGAAACGATTTCGCCGGTTGCTTGAATTATACCCGTAAACATACGCGGACAAATATAGAAAAAGGCGAGTGCCGCGCCAACACAAGTATTGCGTTGGCATGGCTGAGCCGCACTATATGCACTCCAAAGATTACCTTTTTCACCCATTCCCATATAAGGTATTCTCATCCGGATCAATCACATTTGCCGGATTCACGCCGTTTCCAGCATATAAACATGGGATAGATGTGTTATTTATCAGGAGAATCTTCTACACAGCGCAAGCTCATTCCAACTCTTTTTGCATAATATAGAGCAAACGCATTTTGTCGATCCGCCCCTAGCGAGTAAGCCAAAGCGTACTTGGCATTATCATTGTCATCGTCACTTTTCTGATGCGAGGTCCAAAAATAGGATGCTTCATCTATATAATAAAATCTGCCGGAACTTAGATAGCCTGCAGGGAGCGCAGAAAATCCATATGCATCGACACCCTTGTTTTTAGACAAAAGTGAGCGCCATTCATTCCTTGTTTTTAGTTTTTCCCCAGCTATTTCCATTCCACCAACAAAATCATACAGTTGCAAATACTCATCTTGCGTAGGCACATGAAATCCTTTGGGGCAAATGCCTTGATGAGGATTCTTTATTTTTTCTGTACACTTTTTTTTGTTGCAATCAAAAGGCAAATTCATGGCAGCCGTCCATGTATAAAGTCTTCCGTATTTTTCACAATTCTCTTTTACATTGCGATAGCACCATGAGCCTTCAGCCGTTTTCTCATTCAGGTTTTGGGCCATCCAAACTTGATTCCCAATCCTAACAGTTTTATAAGCGGTTCCATCCGCCCAAGCAAAGCAAATCAGCAAAAGACCGAAAATAATACATTTCATAAAATTCCTTTTCATTTCAAAATAAAAAGTACGACGTCAGCAAAACGTACAAATAAAATTAAATTAACAGTCGTTAAATCAAGCTGGATAATACACGGTCAGCACGTCGGGGCCGATGATAGCGGATTCCTTGGCTACAACGCCTGCAGGCAATTCAGGGTATTCAAGGCCGCATTTGATAGCACCTTGTTCGATAAGCTGGTCCAGTTTTTCTTCGACTGCAGAATCGGTCGAACGCCATAAATCAAGGCGGTTCCAGAGGGATGGCGCTTTTTCCAGAGCATTTTGTGACTGCGCGCCCGCCACACCATTAAAAAGTTCGTGTGCTAGACCTGCACCCGGCTCCACCATCAAACGGTGCATCCCGCGGGCAGACAAATCATCAATCATCTCGCGCCAATTATCAGCAAACGATTCGTGCGGAAGAAGGATAAAATCAGCAACATTCGGCTGACGCACGCAAGAATAGACTATCGGCTTGGATTCATTCGACGAAAACACCACCAGATGCGTGATTTCATCGGCGCTAAATTCGTGATGCCCCGCCCAAATAATCTTTACAGGGTTGTTTCCCTGGGCATAGCGCACGTTTAAGCTCGGATTGTCGGCAAGAAGCGTCCCTGCACCGACAAGGACGGCATCGCTCATCGCACGGAGTTCGTGATTCCAGCAATTTGCGCCTTGCTTTGTGATTGCAATCGGCAAATGCGATCCTTGCGCATCTATGCAGCCCATGAATCCGTCCTGCGAAACGGCGGACTTGATTTCGACAAAGGTGCGCTTGGTGCGTACAAAATAATCATACGCTTCGAAATAGCGTTCGACTTCTGCAAAAACGCAGCGGCCTTCGGCTTCGCGTAACGCCTGGTCTTCAAGTGACTTGCAGCGGAATTCAAGAATGCGGCAGCCCGTAGGCGATTCGGCATCCGTACATTCGTCAACGCTGGCACAAATGCAGGCTTCTACACCTTCATGTACTTCGATGCCGGCCTCTTCGAGAATCTGGCGAGACTTTCCATGCACCACAGGATTCGGGTCGGAATGGGCAAAATAAACTTTCTGGATTCCTGCTTCGATAATTGCCTTGGTGCAAGGCGGCGTTCTCCCGTAATGGCAGCACGGCTCCAAAATCACAAAAATAGACGCACCGCGGGCGAGTTCACCTGCATCGCGTAAAGCCATCACCTCGGCATGAGCGCTTCCGGGGCGCTGCGTGCGTCCCTTCCCCACTACAATTCCATCTTTGACAACGACAGCTCCTACCGCCGGATTGGGGCGGCTCTCGCCTATCGCAAAGAACGATTGCAGCAAGGCGTACTGCATGTAGTTTGTGATTTCGGGAGTCATAAGAGAATCCGCTCTGAATGACGTTTCAAGACTTTACTGGATCCTTTCCCCTAAGGGGTCAGGAAGACGAATCCAGAAAGCAATTACTTCTGCGGCAAGGCCATGATTCCGCCGTCGATATTGAACACGCGGGTGTAACCGTTCTCGACGAGGAACTTCGATGCTGCCATGCTGCGCTTGCCACTGCGGCAATAAATCAACAAATCTTTGTCCTTCGGGAATTCGCTCAAGCGTTGTGGCATTTCCTGAAGCGGAATGTTGACGGCAGATTCAGAAGCCATGCCCTTTGCTACTTCAGCCGGCGTACGGACGTCAATAAGGACCGCTCCGGCCTTGTGCATTTCCAAAGCCTTAGTCCAATCAATCGTCGTAATCGGAGCTACTTTCTGTTCAACAACGGTAGCTGCTTGCTGAACAACCTCTACCTTTTTTGCAACAGCCTGCGGCTTGGGCTCTTCGGAAGAATTGCAGGCGGTTGCAAGCATCATTGCACAAAAAGAAATAGCCAGTAATTTGTTCATTTATAAAACTCCTTGGAATTCTTTTTTAATAATAATAAATAAAAGTTTAGTCATCGTTCATCTGGGCGTCGATAAATTCGAATGTTTCACGGTAAGCTTTATCGCGCACATCCTTGCGTGAAAGGTACAAATCGTGAAGACCTCCAGCAATCGTCCGGGTCGTCACGTTTTCGCCTAAATTCGGAGCCCATTCTTCGATTTGTTCCACATTCAGGACCCCGTCGCAGCGCAAATAGTCATCGTTCCATTCATCGCTTTTAGTAGAACAATCGCTACGCATGACAAGTACCGGAGCCTTGATGTCCAGTTTAGAATGGACCCGGCTTTGTGCTTTCATTACAGCGCGGAGCCAGCCAAGATATTGAGTTGGACGGAGGTCCGTTTTAACAGTTTCGTTATATTCCCATTCGCCTTTACCGCTTTTAAGTAATGCGTGGGTGTAATTCGGATCGCCAGCCGGCCCAACCGAGAACTCAGGCATGAACAAAGCAATATCGGAAGCCAAAGGTAATCCGATTTTACGCACGAACCAGTTGTAATTCATATCCAGGAACGGGCTATTTAAAACAAGTGCCGTAAAAGATTCGTCGCTACGATCATGCATGTAAAGTGCAGAAATCAAACCACCCAGAGAATGTCCTATAATCACAAATGGAATATGTTCCGCCTCTTCGTAGTCATCGACGGCAATCTTCTTGCTGAGTTCTACAGCCGCATCCAATTCGGCATAGTATTCCTTGACATTGCGCATGTCACCACGCGGTTCATCCGACACGTAAGAACGACCGTAATAGTGCAAATCTATAGCGAAGAATGCAAAGCCCGCTGAATCGGCTTTTTCGGCCAATTCCTTTTGGAAAAAATAATCGTTGTAACCATGAACGTATAAAACAATTCCACGCAAGCTTACATTATCCAGCGAATCCGCACGCGGAGAGCTATTGAACGGATATTCGATGAGTGTCGAATGGAACACCTGATGGCTGTCAGGGCTAGTCTCAATCGGATAGACTTTATAGGGTTCGCCAAGTTCCATGTCGGTCTGGACATGCGCCAGCGATTTTTCAATAATATCCGGGTCAACGTCTATCTTCGAAGTACAGTCCAACTGCACATCCCGCATGGCTTCGGCATTGGCAAAATAAACATAAACCGCCGATGCGATAAAGAGCAACACCAGCGGAATAATCATGATGATTATTTTCGATTTCTTCATGCTTACATAATACAAAAATCAGAAGCCCATGATTTTACGAAAGGGCTGCGACAACGTCTTTTGCGACCTGCGACGGATTCAAAAGATTCCTTTCGCAGAGTTCAGCAAAGCTTACCTTGTCATAAAATTCCTTGGAAAGCCCGCGTACAAGTACCTTCGCGTTCGTCTCGGCAAGAGCCGTCGCCACCTTTTGGCCGAAGCCGCCTTCGACAACGCCATTTTCGAGCGTCACGAATACATCGTGCGTCTTGGAGAGATCGTGCAACAATTCGCTATCGACACCGCTTGCATAACGCGGGTTCACAAGTGTAGCATCGATGCATTCGCGACGCAGTTCGAGTGCCACGGACGCAGCACGCTGGTAAAAATCGCCAAGACCAATTAAGGCCACTCGGCTACCGCGATGAACGACCTTGAACTTGTTGAGAATGGAATAATCCTTCTCGAAAATATCACTCCTATGGTGCACGGCATTCGGAATGCGGATTGCCACCGGATGTTCTGTCTGGTCAATCGCCCAGTCCGCCATCGTCTTGAATTCTTCAACGCATGTCGGGCATAGATAAACTAAATTCGGGATATTCGAAAGCATTGGAATATCGAAAATGCAAAGGTGCGTCGTATCGTTCATGCCGTCTGCACCCGACATCGTCACCAAAATTGTCGCCGGATTATTGTTCGCGCACAAGTCCTGCGAAAGCTGGTCGTATGTACGCTGGATGAACGTGCTATGCGTGCTGTAAACAGGCTTTGCCCCGCCCTTCGCAAGCCCGGAAGCGAGCGCCACCGCATGTTCTTCGGCAATGCCCACATCAATAAATTGCTTGCCCGCCTCCTTACGGCGTGCATCATAGAATCCGATTCCCGCAGGAACTGCGGAATGAATCACGACAACCTTCGGGTCGCTCTTGATTTTCGCCATGAGGTAAAGGCCGAGAATTTCGCTGTAATTTTCGCCACTGCCCCAGTTGATTTCGCCCGTTTCGATATTGAACGGAGCCGCCCAATGCCAGCCTTCGCGGTTCTGTTCGGCATATGAATAGCCACAGCCTTTTTGCGTATGGATGTGCACAACAACCGGTCGCGTTGTATCCTTCACGGACTTGAAAATTTCAACGAGCGAAGCGATATCGTTACCTTGTTCAAGGTACTTGTAATTAAAGCCAAGCGACTTGAAGTAATTATTTTCAGACTTGCCTGCAGTCGCGCGGAGGTCCGCCAAGGACTTGTAAAGCCCGCCGTGGTTTTCGGCAATGGACATTTCGTTGTCGTTCACCACCACGATAAAGTTCGTTGCGTATTCGCCTGCGTTATCAAGACCTTCAAACGCTTCGCCACCGCTCAAGGAACCATCGCCAATCACAGCAATCACATTGCCCGATTCACGCAAGACATCGCGAGCAGTAGCAAGTCCAAGCGCAAGGCTTACCGACGTGGATGTATGCCCCACCATAAAATGATCGTGTTCACTTTCGGTCGGTTCGCTATAGCCCGTCACATCGCCGTAATGCGATTCTTCCAAGAACGCCTGGGCGCGGCCCGTGAGCATCTTGTGGCTGTAGCTCTGGTGGCTCACGTCATAGACTATCTTGTCCCTCGGAGAATCAAAAACGTAGTGGAGCGCAATCGTCCCTTCGACAAAGCCGAGATTCGGCCCCACATGCCCGCCACATTGTGAAAGTTTTTTGATGAGAGCTGCGCGCATTTCGGCAGCAAGTTGTTCGAGACTCTTGATGTCCAACGCTTTCACGTCGGCAGGGGACTTGATTTTTTCTAAGAACATGAAACCTCATAAAGACCGTCGTGCGGGAACGCCACATTGCGGTGGAAAAACTTTTTA
>JAFWRL010000049.1 GCA_017520105.1 Fibrobacter sp. | reverse complement strand
TAGTCGTCCCTTAAAATCCCGCCCAGCCCGCATAACTATTGGGAAAAACTGATTTCTACCCTGTGAAAATATTGCAAGGTTTTCTAAAATATGATTGAAAACCTTGCAATTTTTTATGTACAGACCGCCAAAATCCCACGCACAGACAAGCCTTTTCTGTTCCCTTGAGGAGCAGTTGAACCACAAGCATTCCCTCTACGTTCTCGCGAACAAGATTGACTGGAACAAGTTCGAGACCGAGTTTTCGAAACGGTTTGACGACAAAATGGGTGCGCCGAACAAGCCGATCCGTCTCATGACCGGGCTCATCATCCTGAAGCACATCCGCAACGTATCGGACGAGTCCGTCGTGGAGCAGTTTCAGGAAAACGCCTATTACCAGTATTTTTGCGGAGAACGGTTCTTCTCGACGGAGCAACCCTGCGACCCGAGCGAACTTGTTCACTTCCGGCACATGATTGGCGAAGCGGGCATGGACATGATCCTCAAGGAAAGTATCCTCGTCAACGATGACCACGATAAACAAGGACCGACAGGATGCGGCACGGTCTTTCTTGACACGACCGTGCAGGAAAAGAACATCACGTTCCCTACAGACGCCAAACTTGCGAACAAGATAATAGAACAGGTACAGAGGATCGTGGAAGAGCATGATCTTCCGCAAAGACAGTCCTACAAGAGAACCTTGAAGAAGGTCCATCGTGACCAGCGTTTCCGCAATCACCCGAAGAACGGCAAGAAGGCTCACAAGGCAGATCGCAGGCTGAAGACAATCGCGGGACGGCTCGTCCGTGAATTAGAGCGAAATCTCGCCAGCAAGAACTTGTTGAACACGTACAAAGAAAAAATCGAGCTTTTCAAAAAAGTTCTGGCACAGAAGAAATGCGACAAGGACAAGGTCTATTCGCTTCACGAACCCGAAGTAAAATGCATCGGCAAGGGCAAGGAACACAAGAAATACGAGTTCGGCAACAAGGTGTCAATCGCCCGGAGCTACAGCGGCATCATTGTCGGCGCGGTCTCGTTCCGGGACGAGTATGACGGACATACGATAGACGATACGCTTGACCATGTTGAACAAATGCTTGGATTCAGGCCGAGCCAGGCCGCATGCGACCGAGGCTACCGCGGACAAAAGGAATCCGGAACGACAAAGATCGTGATACCGGACGTCCCGAAGAAAAACGCGACTTACTACCAGAAGGAAAAGGCTCACAAGCTTTTTTGCAAGAGGGCAGGCATCGAGCCTATCAACGGCCACCTGAAAAGCGACCACCGTATGGGTAGAAATTTCTACAAGGGAATCTTTGGCGACATGCTCAATGCAAAGCTTGCAGCAGCGGCGTTCAACTTCAAGAGGGCCATGAGGCGCTTTTTTGTCCTGTTGGAATGGCTATACTGTTGCTTCCTTTGCCGGGAAGGGGTGAATAAAAACGGCGAACCTCCTTATCCTGCGCTCGCGAAGTTACTTTTTAAGGGTCAACTAACTAATTTTTGGATACAAAATTTTCCTTGGCCGTACATTCCGGATTGGAGAGGCGATGGTACCGACCCAAGCCCATTATGTTAAAGCGAATATGTTGTCCACCAACACCATAAAAACCGAACATAAGCGACATTAGAGAAGACGCATTACCGGATGTTTTTCCGTCCGAAGAAACAAAATCGTCCCACTCCACGCACTTCGTCGTAACATCAATGCTCTTCGGGAGAGTCACCTTCGGTTGGAGCTGAATCTGGCCAGTACTTTCGTTTTTCTCAGGACCTATCATCACGACATCCATATCTGCATCAGCGGCGTACGTCACACATAAGCCACCCCAGCTTGACGCATCTCCCGCCATCAACGAATTGTCCGTTATAGAAATTTCACCAACGATGTTAAACGCGACACCAGCAATAGTGTCTTTTTTGTAGTACATTTCAGCACAAATGCCGGCACAAAAATCAATAACCGAATCCAACGCCATTTCGTCGAATTCATTTCCCAAAGCCGTAGGCCAAGTGAATTGGGCCCCCATCCCATCATCGCTCATATATCCAAAATTATACCAATAGCCAGCCGTTTCCGTCTCATTGGCCAATTCCGTACTGACAACAGGATACCTATCTACTCCATACCACAAATCATTTACAGAATTAAACGAACAGACATCTTCATATCCGTCGTTGTTCTTGAACAATCTAATATTGCTCGAAACAACGCTTGAGCTCGAAGCCACCTGCGAACTAGAGCTTGATACAGCTTTCGAACTGGAGCTTGAAACAGCCTGTGAACCGGAATCATCATCCACTTCATCTAAATAGCAAGCACCGTTGGGATTGTATTTTCCAATGCCGACAAACTTGAAAGAGCCTGCTTCATCTCCTTTTTCCCGATTTCTGAAGAAGTTAAAAGTAACGTAGCGCGCACTCTTTATGATATCCTTATACGAGGAATCTATCACAAATTCATCCCAGGAATGGCATTTTTCTACAATGCTGTCGGACGCATCTAGAAGCTTGGAAAAATGCAACAATTCCGAACCATATCGATCAGTCACTTCTACAAGAATGTCCATGTTAGACGAATAGGTCACGCAGAGACCGCCCCAGTCCGTGATATCGACGGCCTGGTGCATATTTCCGCCGTTTTCCGTGCCAGCGATATAAAATCCTATTCCGGCATTCATATCATCCAAAGGCACAGGCACACTTCCACGGATTCCCTTGTAATACTCAATCACTTGCGTCAAGTCGCCTTGATAACCGCCATATTCCTTAGGCAACTGGAAACCTACGGTAGAATTCTGGGCTGCTGGATTATCAAAAGAATACCACTTTCCGACATCCAACGATTCGTCAGAACTAAAGCCCGTATTCACCGTCAAGTCGCCCTCATATCCGCGCCACATGCAAGACGCATTACTCTTTTTCAGTTCACCCTGCTGGAGCTTGATTTCTTTATACGAACTCAAGCCCTTGATTAAGAACGAACCTTTCTGCTTTGCTTTACCAGTGAATTCAAAGAAGACCGCACCCATTTTTTTCGCAGCCTCTTCGCTTGTAACGCCGTTCAAATTACTTTGTCTAAAGCTTTCCCATTTTGCACAGCGGGTGCCAAGTTTAGAATGTTTCGGGAATTCCGCAACCGGCATACCGCTATCGACAACGGCTCCTGACCTGCCAGAACTGAATTTCAGATGCATGTCAAAATCAGATTCATACGTCACGCACAGCCCCTTCCACGAAGAAGCATCCACCGTCGAGCCGTCCTTACGCACAGAATAACCGATGTTCGTACTCAGCACGCGCTTCGGAAAATCCGCAAATTCGACAGTCCCGCAAATACCGCCGCATTTAGCGGCAGCGGCTTCCATCAGGTTGTCGCCATTATATTTTCCTTCCAGAACTGGGTACGTAATGGTAGCCAAGAGTTCCTTGTCCAAGTCGCTTGCATCAAACCAGTATCCAGAAGTATTTATGGAAATTTGATTATCAACAGTCCACAAATCATAGTAGTCCGGTTCTTTCACTTCAAAGGCCATCGGATTTTCTTCTTCGGTAACGCCGGCCGTTTGCTCAGAACACGCGATAAGCGCCAATAAAAAGACTAACAACAATACATTAAGCATTTTCTTTATCATCAACATCTTCCTCTCTCCATGTCAACGGGAACAACTGTAAATTCAAGCGATAAACTCGTTCTGTGCCTCGGCTGTTCAAGGCTATCTGCGTAATTCTTTTTCGACAAGCGTCCAGTTCCTGCACAATTTGTTTATAATCTTCTGCAGAAATGCCCATAGTAAGTCCCGTAAAGTTTCTCTCCGACGGGGCAAAACGGTCTATAGCCTCCTTCCCAAACGAAGCCATTTCACGATGCATGGAGCGCAGCACCACCGGCATAATGTCGGAGGCGCCTTTCAAGTGCTTGTCCGTCTGTTCGTAAGTTTCGCCCCTTCTCTTTAACAGACCCGTCTTGACCATAAAATCGAGCGAATCGCGGACCTCTCCCGCAGAAACCTCATGGCAGCAACGTTTCGCGATTCCGCCCGGAGTCTTGCCCGGCATCACCGGGGCAAGCTCTCTCACGACAGGATGTACCCAAGATTCGAAATACTGGAAAGCCTCGCCATCAAGGACTTTCACCTTGTTGTTCTGCGCCAATTCCAACATGGCCTCGTAGGCGAGTTTGCGTTCCTGGTCATTCTTGGCATGGCAATACGTCACCATCGTCTTAAAGTAATCGAGTTCAAAACCAGCCAAATGCATTGCCGACCCGACCTTGTCTGCCCCCAAAGGAGAAAGGCGTGTTTTTCCCTCGCAAACCAGCTTGAGGTATGTCGGCGAAGTAAAGCCAGAAGCACGCGTAAATTCACGCCACGAAAACGACGAAACTCTCTTCCGTTCGTTATAGTAATCCTGCATATAGACGCGATAATCTTGATATTCCGTAACCGGCTTCATAATTTTAAATATATAATCGTTTTTTAGATTGTGTTCGTTTTATGATACTTTTATAGCTTTTTTAGCAAAAATAGTTAATTTTTAACATTTTCTTAAAAAAGAAGCCTATTCATGATACTACCAGGCCAAAAATAACGCCGCAGCCCGGTTTTTTAGGCCCGTCCCCTCAATGCCTAGTTTAAATAGCCCAGTCGCAGAAGTTCTTGAGCATGGCGAGTCCGACTTCGCCGCTCTTTTCCTGGTGGAACTGGCTCGCAATTAAGTTGTCCTTACCGATGAGCCCCGTAAACGTCTGCGTGCCGTAAGTCGTTTCGGCAAATGCGTACTCGGCAGGCACTTGCGGGTAGTAGGAATGCACGTAATAGAAATCGCAACCGCTGCGGATGCCCTTCATAATCGGGTGTTCGCGGGTGAAGTTCACCTGGTTCCAGCCCATGTGCGGAATCTTGAGGCCCGGTTCGTCCTTGAAACGCACGGCACGCCCAGGAATAAGCCCAAGCGTCTTGACGCCGCCGTCCTCTTCGCTTTCTTCGAGAATAATCTGGCAGCCAATACAGATGCCGAGCACCGGGTTCCCAGACCTCACCACCGCCTTGATGGCCTCGCCGATTCCCGTTTTTGTCAAGGTTTCCATGGCAGACGCCGCAGCTCCCACGCCCGGGAAAATCAAGCGCGAGGCCTTCGCAATTTCGTCAGCGTCATGGCTCACCCTGGCATCCACGCCTATGTGCTTGAGCGCATTCATCACCGACGTCAAGTTGCCCGCATTGTAATCCACAACAGTAATAGCCATAGGAACCTCTTTAATTTTGTACGCACAAAGATAGAAAAAGAACCGCCGAAGCGGTTCCTTTAAACAAGTCTGTATCCGTTGCAACGAACTAGAACCAGCGCCAGGTCACACCGATGAGGTACATGTTCTTGTGCTGGGAATCCTGATCCAAGTCCTTGTCGTAGGCGATGTCGTAACCCACCTGGAGTTCGAAAAGCGGCGAAAGGGTGACAGCGAGGAGGTTTTCCCACTTGCCGTCAATTTCATCGAAGCCCTCGAAGTTGATGAACGCCCAGAGACGGCTCTTGAAGCTGACCAAGTCAGAGAACGAATACTTGAATTCCGTAATGCTTTCGAGACCCGGTTCGTCCTTGAACTTTTCAAACTTTTCCGTATCCGGATCGTCGGCGTAATGGTACTTATTCGAAATGGTCATACGGTTTGCAAAGCCAAGACGCGTAGAGAAATTTTCGTTCGGGAAGTAGCCGATACCAGCCATCTGGGTCACGTAGCCCGGATCCATGAACTTGGAAATCGTCGTCTTGACTTCGTTACCATCTTCGTCTTCGCTATATTCGTAACCACGAGCGAACTGGGATTCGAAGCGGGCGCCGACATACGGCTTGAACAAAGCAAAAGCGTGAAAGTCCACAATCGTTTCGATAAAAATCTTGTCCATGGACTTGCGGCTGCCAAAGCCATCCGTCCAAGTATGACCATACTCGAGATTTACCTTGTTACGCCAGTCGGCAACACTCCAATGCGCCTTGAGGTCAGCATTGAACGTCAACAGCCACGTCGAAGAGGACGTACCGCTTTCCTGCTTCCAGTTGTGGAAATCCATACGGGTGAACTTGAATCCGGCGACCACGTCAGCCGAGCCCTCTTCCTTCAAGCATGCCGGGAGATAGTCTGCAAACATGCCACCGTCAGCTTCAGCGAAAGCCGTCGAGGCAGAAACGAGAGCTGCGCAAGCGATTGCGAATAATGATTTTTTCATATTACTTCCTTGTTTATGGTCCTTCTTTCCCATAGACCACATTGAACTTGTTTGTTCATAAAGATAACTTTTTTTTGAGAAAAAGGCGAAAGCAAATTACTATTATTATGTACATGCTACTCCGACGTCTCATTTTAGCAACAATTACCCTAGCATTCATAGGGATTGCCTCTGCCAACGAGCAGATTTCTCCATGGCAGTTCGAAGTCGGCGCATCGATAGGCCGTCCGACACCCATAATGCTAAATGCAGGCATTGGCTACAAAAACCGCTTTTTCAGAGTCGCTGCAGGCGGTTGGCACTTGGGCCCCGATGAATTTTGGATTGGTTACCAAGGCAGTCTAGCATGGAAGTTTTTCCGCGAACTGCCGTTTTCGCTCGACCTCGGGCTTGGCGGCGGCTACGCATTCGCAAAAGCGCCCAACAAAATCCACAAGGCGCTCAACAGAGCGAACCAGAAACGCTACGTGCGCTCTTACAACTACAAGGAAGCATTGGACATTTCTGCCGAAATCCGCGCCGACATCTACGGCGTATTCACGCAACTGGGGATTCCACTCCACTACTTCATAAAGCATGACGAACCGACAGTGATTTGGCAAGTCGGGTACGCGTATAGGTTTTAGTCATTAGTTTGTAAAAAAAATCCCGGCTCAGGCGAGTCAGGATAAAGGCGACCCCGGCGCTTCGGCACGCTCAGCGACCTTAAGCCGGGGTGACAAAGTAATGGATGACAGTCGAAGCGGCTGTCAAACAAATTACTTCTTGAGGCTCGGAACGCCACCGAAATCGACGTTCGTCTTCTTGCCGAGCAAGAGGGCGCGCGTCTTGAGCGGGAGGCCGTAGCAGCGGATGAAGCCAGTAGCGTCCTTCTGGTCGTACATGTCAACGTCCGTGAAGCCACCGAGGCCCATGTCGTACAAGCTGTACGGGCTCTTGATGCCAGCCGGGATGATGTTGCCTTTGTAGAGCTTGAGGGTCACGTCACCAGTCACAACCTTATTGACTTCGTTGAAGAAGGCGTCCATAGCCTGGCGGAGCGGAGTGAACCACTGGCCATTATAGACAAGGTTTGCGTATGTCATAGACATCTTCTGAGCTTCGAACAAAGTTTCCTTGTCGAGCACGAGCTGCTGCAAGCATTCGTGAGCCTTGTAAAGGAGCGTGCCACCCGGAGTTTCATAAACACCGCGGCTCTTGAGGCCGACGAGGCGGTTTTCGACGATGTCCAAGAGACCGCAAGCGTTCTTGCCACCGATTTCGTTCAAGAATTCGAGAAGTTCAACAGCGCCCATCTTCTTGCCGTTGATAGCAACCGGATTGCCCTTTTCGAAGGAAATCGTCACGTGATCAGCCTTGTTCGGGGCCTTTTCATACGTGTTGGTGTGCTTGAGGAATTCGTACTTGTGTTCCTGTTCCGGGAATTCCAAGACGCCACCTTCGTGAGAGAGGTGCCAGAGGTTGCCGTCTTCGGAGTAAATCTTCTTCTTGCTGATGCCGTTGAGCGGAATCTTGTGTGCAGCGGCGTAGTCGATAGCGTCTTCGCGGCTGTGGAATGTCCAACGCGGGTCCTTCCACGGAGCGATGACTTCGAGCTTCGGGTTGAGAGCAGCGTAGGTGAGTTCGAAACGAACCTGGTCGTTACCCTTACCGGTAGCACCGTGAGCAACAGCGTAAGCGCCTTCCTTTTCAGCGATCTTTACCTGGTACTTAGCGATGAGCGGACGAGCAAAGGACGTACCGAGGAGATAAGTACCTTCGTACTTAGCACCGGCGTGAACGGTCGGCCAAACGTATTCTTCGAGGAATTCCTTCTTGAGGTCGAGAACGTAGCACTTGGAAGCACCAGTCTTGAGAGCCTTTTCTTCGAGAGCCTTTGCGTTCGGGAAGTCATTCTGGCCGAGGTCGGCTGCGAATGCAATCACTTCGACGTCGTAGGTTTCCTTGAGCCAAGGAATGATGATGGAGGTATC
>JAFWRL010000048.1 GCA_017520105.1 Fibrobacter sp. | reverse complement strand
GCTCAAGCGTGAACCCGGCGATACCGTGACTCTCCAGGCCGACATTTTCCGCCACAGTCACGAAAAGTACGATGCTGCGATTTTTTACCGCCATGTTTCCAAGAAAAAGTGGGAACAGGCCCCGATGCACTTTGTCGATAATGACCTTTGGGAAGGTACGTTTACAGTCGGCAATATTGGTTACTACGAATACAAGATTTGCGCTTGGACCAAGGAACCGAAGGATGTTCCGACCGAAAGCCCGGTGATGAAGCTCCGCGTGGATCCGACCTACAGTCGCGTAGGAACATGGTACGAAATGTGGCCGAAGAGCCAGGGGACAGACCCGAAAAAATCTGCCACATGGAAGGATTGCGAAAAACAGCTTGACTATATTGCTGGACTGGGCTTTGATACTGTTTATCTTGTTCCGATTCACCCGATTGGAGTCACGAACCGCAAGGGCGCTAACAATGCGCTTCATGCCAAGGTTGACAAGAAAGGCAATCCGCTGGAACCGGGATGCCCGTATGCTGTTGGCAATAAGCATGGCGGCCACTACGATGTGGACCCGGAACTCGGGACCATGAAGGATTTCGAGCATTTTGCGAAGGCTGCTCGTGCCAAGGGACTCCGCCTTGCGCTCGATATTGCGCTCAACTGCAGCCCGGATCATCCTTACGTAAAGTCGCATCCGGAATGGTTTTATCACGAGCCGGATGGCAGCATCAAGTTCGCCGAAAATCCGCCCAAGAAGTACGAAGACATTTATCCGTTCGACTACTACAACGAGAACTACAAGGAACTCTGGAAGGAAATCGAGAATATTATTTTGTTCTGGGCTAGCAAAGGCGTTGAAATCTTCCGCATTGACAATCCGCATACCAAGCCGTTCCCGTTCTGGGAGTGGCTCATTGCCGACGTGAAGGAAAAGCACCCGGAACTTGTGTTCCTCGCTGAGGCTTTCACGCGCCCGAAGATGATGCATCGCCTTGCAAAGTCGGGCTTTGACATGAGCTACACGTATTTCGCATGGCGCAGCGCCAAGTGGGAATTCGAACAGTACTTGAAGGAACTCACGCAGTCCGATGCCAAGGAATACATGCGCGGAATCTTCTTCCCGACGACGCCGGATATTTTCCCGAAGTATCTTGCGTACAAAGGAGCGAATGCTTTCAAACAGCGCTACTTCTTGGCGGCCACGCTTTCGAGCCTCACGGGCATGTACAATGGATATGAACTCTGCGAAAATATTCCGTCTCCAATCAAGGAAGAACTCGCCGATAGTGAAAAGTATCAGTACAAAGTACACAACTGGAGTGGCCCTGGCATTCAAGACTTTGTTCGTCGTCTGAATACAGCACGTCAGGAACATGTTGCATTGCAGGAATATGATAACCTCGAATTCCATTACGCACAAAATGACCAGCTCATGGTTTATTCCAAGAAGTCCGGCGATGACGTGATTCTTTGCGTGTGCAATATGGATATGGACAACGTACAAGAAGGTATCGTTGAACTCGATATGGCAAAGCTTGGGCTCCAGAACGATTCGTTCTTCTTCTTGAAGGATGTCGTGACTGACGAAAGTTACGTTTGGCGTGGCAACAAAAACTACGTGAAACTTGACCCCGCAAAGGCACCTGGCCACATGTTCATTCTCAAAAAGATATAGTGATTGGTGGTTAGTAAACAGTGGTTAGAAATGTTTTTTCTAACCTCTTTTACTCGTCCTCCTCGCTCCTTTACTTGTCATTCCCGCCGGAGCCTGTCCTGAGCGAAGTCGAAGGATGCGGGCATCCTTTTTTAAAAAAAGTGCGCAAACGCCTGACAGCACTTGAGAATGCCCCGGAAGCCCTGCATCCGGGCGTTTTTTTGGGGATAACTCACAAAAATTCTTTTAAAAAATTTTTTTGCGTCTTTTTTAGATGATTAAATCTAATTTTAGACGAGGTATTAAAAGGTTGATTATGAAAAAGGTTTTATTGAGTTCTGTATTGGCTGCGGGCGCTTTTGCAATGTTTAATGCCTGCTCTGATGATTCTCCGTCTCCGCTTACTCCGCCTCCGCTTAATCCGCCTGTTGCGGCTTCTTCATCGAGTGTTGTTGGGGAGGTGCAAAGCAGTTCTTCTGTTGGGCTGAATTCGAGTAGTTCCAATCTGGTTTCGAGTTCCGCTGATATTCCGCTTAGTTCTGCGGATGGTCCGTTGAGTTCTGCAACGAGTTCCAGCGCTGCAGTCGGCCCGAATTCTAGCACCGCAGTCAACCCGACATCGAGCGGCACGGTTCCGGGTTCCAGTGCCGATGTGGTCCCCGGAAGTTCTAGTAGCAAAGGGCCCGAACTCGACGCGAGCGGGTTCCCGACGCTTGAATCCTACGGCCCGCCTCCGGCTGCGTACACCAAGGACATTAGCGCTACGGCGAAACGTGGCTGGAATACCCGTTACTGGGACGCCTGCAAGCCGCACTGCTCCTGGCTTAGGGAAAGCGCTAACGATATAACCCGTGCGGACACGTCTTCCAACGAGGCGTATCTTGCCGAACTTGCCACTGCGCGTAACTGCAACGTCCACGATGTTGAAGTCCCCACCTTTACCCTGGGTGACGTGACGAAGTCCTGGTTCGGTTACAACGGGACCAGAAGCGCTTGCGGCAAAGAAAAGGAAAAGGGCGTGTTCACTTGTACGGACATGGCTCCAATAGCTGTGAACGATACTCTTTCTTATGCATACGTTGCGGGCACTGCCGATAGCAAGTGCGGCAAGTGCTATCACTTGCAGTACGACGGTCACTTTAAGGATGAGTTCGAGAATAATCCTCCCAAGGCGACCCATAAGGCGCTCAAGGGTAAACACCTGGTGGTAATGGCCTCCAACATCGGTAACGATGTGGCGGGTGGCAATGCCAATCTTCCGGCAGGACAGTTTGACTTGATGGTCCCGGGTGGCGGCGTGGGCGCCTTCGATGCGCTCTCTACCCAGGTGAACAAGGGTGCCGGTTTTAACTGGGGCGCTGGCTTTGGCGGGTTCCTTACGGAATGCCAGAAAAACACGAACTGCGGTACCGAAGGTTCCTTGGAATGTTACCAGACGTGCGTGAAGGACATGTGCGACGCGGCTTTCGGTGACGCCGGGCTCCCGAACTTGTTGCGTGGTTGCCACTGGTTTGCCGACTGGTACATGGCTGCGGACAATCCGACCTACTACATCGAGGAAGTGGAATGCCCGCAGTACTTGATCGACCACTACATGACCCGTTACAACACTTCTTTGGAAATCAACTACAAGAAGGTTGATGACTGGTCCACTTTCAAGGAAGGCGACGTGCTCGACACGCTCCATTGCTGGAAGGCGGGCGAGGCTCCCCCGGAAGAGGGCTGGGTAAATCCGAG
>JAFWRL010000047.1 GCA_017520105.1 Fibrobacter sp. | reverse complement strand
CTCCGCTACGACAACGCCATCAAGCTGCTCATCCGCATTGCCGATGGCGAACAGGATATCGGGGTCGCTCCCGATGAACCTGTTACCGAAACGGGCTTTTCCGTTGCCTCCAAGGTCGATGGTGGGCCCGCCATGTTTTCGCTTGAATCCATGAGGTTCTGATGCCTGTAGCCGTGACGAATGATTACGTGATTGAAAAGGCTATCAAGGACCTTTTACGCGATAACAACACGCCTATGAACTTCAAAGCTATTGACGTGTCGCATAACATTTCAGCCCTTTCCCGCCCGGGCCTTGCGTGTGCTGTTGTTTCGGGTGATTATTCCGAGCCTGACATGAGTGGCAGGATTGAGGAAAAGGCAAAGATTGTCGTTTCGCTCGTGTTCAAGAATGTCGCGAACGAAGAAGAGCGACGAAAGTTGGCGCACCCGGCTGTTCGCTATGTCATCGGCAAGCTCCACCATAACGACTTGGGGCTTGATATAATGCCCTTGATTGTTGGCGATTGGCGTGAAGTGACCACCGCAGAGCACTTGGCTGTGGCCTGCCTGGTGATCGAGATTGAATTTACAACGCAGTTCACGGTTGTGCCTGAGTCCGCTGAACAAAACTACAGGGAACTGCTTTCTATCTGCTCTACGTTCAAGAGTGAAACTCCTGATAACGAGACTCTTGTCGAGGGCGAAGTGATTTTCAACGAGGTAAACAATGAACCTGAATCCTAACATCCCGGAAACCAAGATTCCTGGTTCCTACACGGAATTCAACTACTATGCGGGCCCGAATGGGCTTCCCGCCAACATCCAGAAGGTGCTGCTTATTGGCGACAAGTCGTCTGCAGGCAGCATCGCAGCGTACAGGCCGACGGAAGTCGCTACCGAGCAGGAGGCTATCGCACTCGCCGGTTCGGGTTCTGTGCTCATGCAAATGTACAAGGCTGCGAAAAAGGCCTGGCGTTACGCACAGATTTCATTCCTGTGCTATAACGTGGCTGACGGTTCTGCCGCTACGTGGGCGTTTACGCTTACTGGGTCAGCGACTGCGGCTGGTCAGGTTGGCGTTGAATGCAACGGCGTTAAGATTGTGATTGGTGTTGCGAAGACTGACGCTGCCGCCGATATCGCTACGGCTATCGCAGCCGAAATCAACAACACGCCGGACGCTCCGTTTACCGCTGCCGCCGCTTCTGGAACTGTGACGCTTACCGCCAAGTGCAAGGGTGCGTATGTTTCCACGGCTGCGGGTGGTCTCAACGTGAGTGCGTTCAGCACCGCAACAGGCGTGACTGCGGGCTCAGTCACCGTTACAGCTGGCACGGGCTCGGTTAACCTCGAAACAGCTCTCGCATTCGTTTTCGCAGAACGCTATCATATCGTCGTAAGCCCGGTGAACGATGCGACGAACTTGGGCTACCTCAAGACGCATCTTGAAGCGGCAGCCGCACCGCTCGAACAGCGCGGCCAACGTGCCATCTGCGCGATGATTGCTACTCCGACAATGGACGGAACGGCTCTCGTTCGCGGTGCTGCGACTAACGCGGCCAATGCTGCGAAGGCTCAGAACTACGAACGTGTCCACATCGCGGCTGTCAAGAACAAGCTCAACGCTACCGCATGGGAAATCGCTGCGGGTGTTGGCGCCATCTTTGCAAGCAATTCCAAGCCGAACGTTCCGATGAACGGCGATGCAATTCCTGGTATTGCAATCCCTGATATTGAAGACAAATGGAGTGGCGAAGAACAGGATGTGCTTCTTTACGGTGGAGTTATTCCGCTTGTCGAAGAAAATGGTCAGCTCTGTATCGTTAGAGCTGTTACAACGCGTACCAAGAACAGCGGTGCTGAATGGAACAAACTCAACGATACCGGAGTCATCGCTTCGCTTGACTACTTCCGTGACTGCATTCTTGCAATGCACCGAACCAAATACAAAAAAAAGGTCGTTCACGCATTCCTTGCGGATGCCTTGAACGAGGATAACAAGGCCGTTGCATCAGATCTTGAAGATGAACAGATTTTGCGCTACATCGACGAATACGCAGACCAGTTCATCGCACAGGAATCTCCGAATGTTCCGGGGCGCATACTTTGCCAAATTCCTGCTCCTGTTGTGCCTGGACTCAACCAGATCTACAACACCATTGACCTTTATCTTTAAGGAGTGAAACATGAGAATTTCGTCTCTTTCCCTCATCCTTGACGGTGAACAGATCGCTGACTTTTCGAAATTCAAGGAAAATGAAGTTGAAGTCGCCCAGACTGTTGACCATTTCTATGGTCAAGATACGGTCGATGTTCCCCCGGCCTACGGCTTTGAACTTGCTTACCTCCCGAAGTCGGGTGCCGAACGCGACTGGCTCAAGGAAAAGGGCAAGGTCATGACTCTTGTCGTCAACTATGTAGGCGGTAACAAGGTGACTTACACGGGTGTCAAGTTGCTCAAGTTTACGCCGAACGAACTTGACGGCAAGACCGCCAAGGAATCCCAGCTCGTCTTTTCCGCAGCTGACAGGAAGTAGTCATGAGCGGACTTTCTGATAAAATTCAAGCCGCTCACGATGCAGCCGAAAAGGTCGAGGCCGCAGAATCTGCAATTATCGACCAGATCAAGAATGCCCACGAGGCCACCAAGGATATTGAGTGGCCAGGCATTCCCGATTTGAAAGTGCGCATGAGGCTTTTGACGGTTTCCGAAGCCCGCAAGGCTAAAGTCGATAACCAGCAGGAGTTCAAGCGTGACGGCATCGAAATCGGTGCGCAGAACTTTGCGGATTACCGCGAACAGGAAGCTGTGCACGGTATGTGGCGGGCTTTCTCCGACCCTGAAACGGGAAAGCCTATTTTCCGCAATGCCGAGCACATGCGAACCTTGTGCACCAATGATGAACTGAAAGCCTTGTGCGATGCTTACAATGCCTTCTCCGACGAGAACGACCCGAACCTGGAAAAGCTCACGGACGAAGAATTTGAACAGCTCAAGGAAACTCTCAAAAAAAAACCGGACCAGATTCGCTCGAAAGTCTTAAGCTTGCCTGTAGCTTGGAAGCTTCTGCGTATTTTGGTTGCCCCGCAAGAGAACTGAACGACGCCCAATGGCTCCTTGTCTTCGCGATGAAGGGCTATTTGGTTGACAACGATAAAGGATGGCAGAGCATTGGCTGACAATAGCGTTACATTGCGGATTGGCGCAGACCCGACTAAGCTTCAGAACGGCTTGAAACAATCTTCTGCCGCGATTGACAGCTTTGGCTCTCGTGCCCGCGCAAGCATTGCCCGTGTCGGAAGTTCCCTCAAGGGGCTTGCCGACCGCATGGTTACGCCATTCAATTCGTTGGTTCTTGGCGGTGGTCTTGGCATGGCCATCAAGAACGTGGGCGACCTCTCCGAATCGCTCATGTACTATGGGATGGCCGCAAAGAAAAGCGACGCGGACACGAAGGTGTTCCGCGATTCGCTGCATAAAATGGCGGTCGAGACCGGGGTGGATGCAGATACCATTTTGGCAGGCATTTCCCGCATTGGCGAAGTTACAGGCGACTTTGACTTTTCTGAACAGATGGGAGAAACGCTTGCTAAGGCCGCTAAGGCTTCCGGGGCCAGCGTCGATGAACTTGCCGCCGTCGCGGCTTCGATGAAAACGTCAATGGGTTGGGGTGCGGAACAAATTGCAAGTTCGTTCAACTCCCTCATCATTCAGGGTGACCAGGGCTCATACACTCTGCAAAAGTTCGCTGCCGAAGGCAAGGCTTTGCTTGCGGCGGCATCGTCGTTTGGCATCAAGTCGCAAGACCAGTTCGCGAATTTCGGGGCTTACTTGCAGGTGATGAACACTTCCATCAAAAGCGAAGCTGAACTCACTACATCTGTTTCGTCTTTGTTCAATGAACTTATCGGCAAGGCGAAAGACCTTAAAAAGATTGGAGTGCGTGTATTCGATAAAGACGGGAATCTAAACGATTTCGACGACATCATGCACCAGTTGATGGAGAAGACTGACGGCAACATCAAGAAGATATCGCCGATGTTCGGAGCATCGGCTTTGAAGGCTCTCACCCCTGTAATGGCTGAATACAAGAATGGTTGGCAAACGCTCGATGCCATTACCAAGAGCGGTCAAGACGGCATGAACAACACCGGGGAGCTTGACAAGCGTTTTCAAAAAACGTCCGACGATTTCAACACGAACGTGAACAAGATGAAGGCCGTCGCTTTAAAGTTTGCAGACACGAACCTTGCAGGGCCTGTAAATCAGCTTTCAGACGCTCTTAAATACCTTGGAGAACATCAAGGTATTGTTACGGCTGGATTTAAGGCTATGACGGTAGCCGCTGGTGCTCTAGTGGCTGTCAAAGTTGGCGAGTTTGTCAAGTCTTTTGGCGGCCTTGTCGGAGACTTGAAGGGCTTCTGGTCCAGGAAAAACGGCAACGCGACCGCTGATGCTATTGAAGCGGCTGCGGGCGGTGTCCAGAAAGTATTCGTCGTCAACATGGGTGGAGGCATGGGCGGAGCCAACTACATGGACGATGACTTCCCTGTAAATACGCAAAAGACTACAAAGGCGATGGAAACGACTACCAAGGAAGTGGGGCGATTCCGTCAAGGTCTTTCAAACGCACGTGCAGGGCTGAATCGTTTGGGGAACTCGCCTCTAGCGATGTCTGTAATGGGGGCCGCTACATCATGGGCTATGGGTCAAATTTACAACTTCGGTCAAGCCTTCATTGAATGGCGACAAGTTGTCGCTAATTCTCGCGAAATCGCTGCCAATACCATTGACACGAACGCCAAGAGCTTTGAGGAAAAGTACGGCAAGAACGTCCATGCCCAACGCCATGACAAGACGTTACTTGCAATTCAAGAAGAAGAAACAAGCTTGTTCCCGTCGCAAAAGAAGCTGGATAAGCTTTATGAAACGTTGAAAATCCAGCGTGAGCTGATGTCGCAGGATATCAAAAGCGGAGCACAGAAGGTTTCAGCCGAAGAATACATGAAGAATCTTACCGTCGCCCCGAATATCGTCATCAACCTTGATTCTGCCAACAACCGTTACACCGCCGAAAGCGACGGCGGTAAACCGGCGAATGTCAAGCTCAAGCGTCAAAACACTCCTTCGTTCGGGTAATGTATGGCAGACGTGAATGAACCCAGAGAAAGCACGCTTGGACCGTGGAGTCTGAAACTCGTATCCATCGGGGACGAGATTAGCCATGCCATTGCCGAAACTCAGTATCCGTACAAGAATGGTGCAGACCTTGAAGACATGGGTGTAAACCCAGAAGTGTTGCGCTTTTCATGCGTCCTCACGAACCAAGATTACGACGACAACTACCAGGCACTCCGCAATTGGTTCCTCTCTATTTTCGCTGAGCCTATAGAGCTTTGCCATCCGAAGCATGGTGTCCTGAAAGGCTATCCCAAGAACGTCTCGATGAGCGAGGACCGCCGCAAAAGTTTCGCTCAATTCGACTTTGATTTTGAAATCGCCGGAATCCAGCCCGACATCCAGGATTTTACAGACCCGGCAGAAGTTTGCGAGGAAGAGGCTAAGGAAGTCAACGCCGAAGTTCAGAAGGCCATTGCCGAGGAAATGCAGCGTGATGGCGTTCCTGACGTTCATGGTGATGACTGGTCTATTGGTGATTTCCTTAACGCTGTTTTTGAATACTGGGGTATTATTGCCGACACCGCCCGCACATTTATCGACGGTGCGAACAAGGTTGTAGGAATTGCGACCGGGGTTATAACTCAGGTCAAGGGCACTGTTGATTCTATCAGTTCTTCAGTCGATTATCTTGATACTATGTCGGGTAAATTGACTGAATGCATACAGAAGTGCTGCGATTCTTTTACGGCTCTTGCAAGGAGGTTTTCGGGCGACTCCGCTAAGACAAGTAATCTAGCAGAAAACCTTGGTGAAACCCTTGCATCCATGCAGGCACAGGGAGTTCCTGCGGTTCTGTGCTCCGCTTTCGCGACTCTTGCCGCCGCTACTCTTGCAAACGAGACTGCAAAGCAAATCAGCGATGACGAAGCAAAGATGGGTGAATCCATCGCTTCAGAAAACGTCGTGTCCGATGATGCTCTTGGAAGGCCTATTGCCGAATCCGTAGAACCGTTCATCATGACTCCAGAGACTCTTGAAAATTCTTTGGCGACCGTTCGCGAGTTCATCAACAAGGTGTTGCCCGTGGCAGTTTCGCCGGAACGCCTCAAGAAAATGGCCGCGACTCTTTCCGCGTCAGTGCTTAAAATCAAGATGGAGTACATGACGACCAAGACTGTCAACGTGCCGTATGAAACTCCATTGCACAAGGTGCTGTTGGACAACGGGCTCAAATACAAGGCCGCAGACAGAATCTGTGCCCTGAACGGCGTGAAAAATCCGACATTCATGAACGGCGAGGTGCTTGTCTATGAAAGATGAAGTCATTGTAGCCGTGAAGAGTGCCAGGATGGACCGTTTCGTAAATTTCACGATAACGTCTGACCTGTTCGCTCCCGAAGGGAACTTTTCATTTGAAGCCGACCCAAGATACGATGTTTCCGTGGGAGACTTATGCTCCATTTTCGTCAACCGCAAGATTGTGCTTGCGGGCATCGTTGACACAGTCAAGCGTTCACTGTCCAAGCAAGGCCCGTCGCTTTCGTTCGAGGGGCGTTCTGTCGCGAGCATCCTTACGGATTCTTGCGTCACGAAATTTTCGACGCTGCCGACCAAGATTGACGCACTGGCGGAGCGTCTTGTGCGTCCGCTCCCGTTCATCGGCAAAAAGGATTTCGTCTATAACGGGGCAAAAAAGGAATCCGTCAGCCGTAAGTTTGTAGAAATTTCTCCGGGCGATACTGTGTTCGAGGTTATCAAGCGTGCAGCCAATTCGCAGGGCTATCTGTTCTGGGCGTCACCTGACGGAAAGTTCGTTTTTGACAAGCCCCTTGTGCGTGGCAAGGCTGACTACAAGATCCATGCGCTAGAAGACGGCTCGGAGATGGATTACATCGAGGGTTCTGTCGAACGCACCATCAACGGAGTCCATAGCGAAGTGAAAGTCGTTGGCGAAAGCCAAGATGGCGACGACATCAAGTACGTGATGGCCACGGCGAAGAATGGCGACATGCCGTTTGCAAAGCCTCTGGTCGTGAACTGGAACGAAAACGACGGTCCGGCAAAGCGTACCGCCGAGCTTCAGGTCGCTGTAGAAAAGGCCAGTTCAACAAGGCTTGAATACACTCTTAAGGGCTTTTCACAGAATGGGAAAGTCTGGCAAATCAACAAGTTTGTCGATGTCCGGGATGATTACAACGGAGTTGAAGATGCGTATCTAGTCAAGTCGGTAACGTTTACGCTGGACCGTCAAAGTGGCATGAGGACAAAGCTGGAACTCCAGCCGGGAGGTTCGCTATGATGAAGTTTTTTACCAGCATCGTGACGAGCTGCAAGGACATTGCAGGGAAGCTCCGCCGCGTGAACGCCTCCGCTAATGGCATCGACGTAGAGAATCGCCAGCTGATGCAGCAGTTCGGCTTTGTTTCCGTGCCGAAACAAGGCTCAAGGATTCTTTTCTTGCAGTTCGGCAACGTCACTATAGGTGTCGCCTCTGACGGCTCTGAACGCCCGGATGTCAAGGAAGGCGAAGTCGCGGTTTACGTGGACAAAGACAACTACATTTTGCTGAAACAAAACGGTTCTATCGAAATCAAGGCCCCGAAGGGTGTCGATATTGACGGTGATTTGCGTGTGACAAAGGATATTTGGGACAATACGAGCAATCCTGCCGATGTCGGTTCTGTAAACAACATGAGGCAAATCTTGAAACAGCAGGTGCATGGAACGGCTGTCGGTCCGTCTTCTCCTGGCACCCCTCCGATTATTCCGAACCCACCTCCGGCGGTATAGCATGAACAAAGAGACGTTATTAGAAGAAATCCATATGTCACTCACCGTGGCGAAGGGCTGCTTTTTCAAGAGGCCTGAATTTGGCCACCGTTTCAAGGAACTCCGAAACGTTCCTGCATCAGAGACGACCCGAAAGAAATGCGAGGCGTATGCCCTCGAAGCATTGCAGTGGCTTGTGGAATATAAGCACTTGAGGTCGGTAAAGGCAAACGCGACGGTTGTCAGTGACGATAAAATTTTGCTTCAGGTGGAATGCGATGCCTATGTCGGCGAAACGATAACATTCAAACGCTTTGTAGAGGTTGGCTATGGCCATTAGTGTCGATACGATTTTGCAGAGGATGATTACCGATGCGGAGAATTTGGACCCGTCCTTGATTGGAACGATTACGCAGGGGACACAAACCTATATCCGTTTCGCCACGGCGGCTTCGGCAATCTGGGGTGTTTACAAGCAGCTCGACTGGACCGTTGACCAAATTTTCCCATCCACGATGTCGAAGGAATCTCTCGAAAAGTTCGCCACGGAACGTGGCAAAGACCCTGATGGCCTCACGGGGGCGGAACTTCTTTCGTTCGTCCTTTCTTACCTGAGGAAGCCGCCTTCCGGCGGCAAGACATCTGATTACGAACGGTGGGCACTTGAAACTGTGAGTGCAGGGTCAGTCGTGCCGATTACGCCGTCAATGGTGTCTGGAGTAGCCCTTCAAGTCGATGCGGATGCCTTCTGCAACCCGAAAGACAAGGAATCCGTCGCTTTTTCTGCAAATTCGGCAAGCAACTCCAAATACGTCAAGGTCGATTTTGGCGAACCCAAGAGAATTTCAGGTGTCGGGCTTGGATTCACGACAAGTCGCGGCGCAAGGATACGCGTCTTGTCATCCGCCGATGACATCGTTTATGCTGTTCAAGGAACTTTCGATGCTTCCGGGTGGTCCGTTTTAAATTTTTCAGGGGCTGAGACTTTCAGGTACTGGTCGTTTAGTATAGAAACCATCGACCCGCTTGAAAGCTGGCAGACTCCGTCTCTCCATGACGTAAAGTGCTTCGGCGCGGAGTTCTACACGGACGACGAAACACAGGAAAGGGCCACGTTCGCGAAGGCCGTCAAGAACGCTTACGGCGTGGGCACTGTAGGCATACTTCTTGCACCGGTGACGCTCTCGATGAAGATGCTCGAAGCGGTACGCAAGCATTGCGAGGATGAAGGCCCCGTCGCCCCGAAGGAAATCTTCGTGTCCGTGCAGCGAGAAACGCCCGTCAACGTGAAAGTGGTATTGACTTTGTCCGGTGCGTTCAACAGCGAAACCTTCCAATCCGACGTGGAAAAGTATTTTGCCGAACTCAAGGCGGGCGACATGATAGTGACCGCGCAGTTTGTCGTGTTCGCCATCAAGAACGGAGCTACGAACGCGACCGTGCTGACATCCGTCAACGGTGCCGCCTACACGGATGCGGCGACAATCGAGGCGAGCGCAGACCAGAAGTTCACCCTTGGAACATTGAGCGTGGAATAGCATGAGCGGGATACCTTTCGATTCTAGGCACTACAGGGCTTTATCCAAGCTGAAACCGCTCCCGATGGACGCGGAGGATTACGCCATTTGCAAGGAACTTGACAGGCTTGTAGATGCTGCCGACCAGGCTCACCGGGAATCATTCGCCAGCACATGCACCCTTGCGGGCACGCTTGAACGTTGGGAATATGCCTACGGTCTTTCGGGAACGGGAACCGAGGAAGAACGTCTGCAAGAACTGATGGCGGCCATAAACAGGCAATGGGGCATTGCCGCAAAGCATTACAGGGCGATTGCCGAACAGATGGGCTTTACGGTCGTTGTCGGCAAGCCGCACAAGCTTTTCAGGGCGGGGTTGTCGCGTGCCGGAGAGGCTTGCTATTCCGAAGATGAAGCCTATATATGGCCCGTATCCGTCGATTTGCCAAGAGCCGAATGCGACGCTCTTGTCAAGGCTTTTGAAGAACAGATAATTCCATTTACCGAAATAAGGTGGACTTTCAATGACTAGATTCGAGCAGCTTAAAAAGGACCTGTTGCAGAACTTCAAGGACTTTCAGTCCATAACGGCTCCGGGCGGCTCCGATGATGCCAACGAAATCGTAGCCGATGGGCTTGCGAGAAGCATCGCCGAATCCATAGAAAATGGAATTAACATCGAGTTCCAGGGGGAATCTTACTGCGCCAATATCAACGCAGCCACGAAACAGCCCGGATACATGTACACCGCTATTGACGCGGGAATCCTTGACGGGGAAGAACCGCTCCAAGTCCAGGCAAATACGGTTGTCCTGTGGGATGGTGCCAAGTTCAAGGTATTCCTTCGGCTTTTGCCAAACGATTACGGCAGGATCATCGAAGAATTTTTAAGGACGTTCAGGGTCGAACCGTATCTTTCGACGACATCGGTAAACCCCGTACAGAACAGGATCGTTACCAATGCATTGAATAACGAAAAAAACGAAAGAACTTCCGCGATTGCCAATGAAATAGCGGCAAGAGAGGAAGCCGACGCGGCTCTCCAGGAACAAATCGATGCAGTCTGTGACACCTATGAGACCAAGGCCGACGCTAAGGCCAAGGCGAACAGCTGGGGCGTTGGCATGCGTTACCAGGCGACTAATACACTCAAGTTTTTCAGGCCGAACCTATAGGAGGTTGAACCATGGCTGATTACAATGTTTCGCAACTCGAAGATACCGACGGAAACCTTGCCAAGATTCTTGCAAAGCGGCTCGAATCGGCTATACAGATAGCCCTGTCGGGCGACGTATCTGGTACGTCCGCCGCTACAGTGCTTGACGGGGACGTTGCGATTACCTTGACAATAGGGGCTAAAAAGGTCAAGAATACTCACATCGACGACGATGCCGTACGTGCAGAGCATGTGAAGGACGGCGAGACGCTGCCTGTCGATATATCGGGCAATGCGGCGACTGCCACCAAGGCAGCGCAGGACGACGAAGGCCACGTCATCAAGAACACGTATCTTAAGATTGATGATGCGGCAGGCAATTCCGGTTATATCCCCAAGTCGCAGAAGGGTGCGGCAAATGGCGTGGCCACGCTTGATGGTGACGGCAAGGTTCCATCATCGCAACTCCCTTCTTATGTCGATGACACTCTGGAAGGGTATCTCTACAACGGCAACTTCTACAGCGACTCTAGCCACACAATCCTCATTGCGGCAGAGACTGGCAAGATTTATGTCGATAAGAGCACAAACCGTTGCTACCGCTGGAGCGGCTCGCAATACACTGAAATATCGGCTTCGCTCGCCTTAGGCGAAACCTCATCGACCGCCTATCGTGGCGACCGAGGGAAGATTGCCTACGAGCATTCTCAACGGACTGGAAATCCGCACAACACGTCCTTGAGCGACCTTGGCGTTACCGCTACCGCATCCGAATTGAACGTGCTTGATGGTGTCGTTGTCAACGTCACTGAAATCAACCGCCTTGACGGTGTTACGGGTAATATTCAGCAGCAGCTTGACGCAAAGGCTTTGCCTTCAGACATAGCCTCCGCTATTGCCACGGAAGTTTCCAACCGCAACAGCGCCATAGCCACTGCAATCCAAGCTCTTGATTCGAATAAAACTTCAACAGATGGGACTAACGTTCAAGTCAAGGTTACGCTTACTGACGGAAAAGTGACCGCCGTGAACATCATGACTGACAACACGGCCAGTGCGGGTGCGCTGAATAGCGAAATTTCCGCACGAACTCAAGCTGATACCGAACTTGGCAACCGTGCAACGGCACTCGAATCCGGCAAGGAAGATAAGAGCAACAAGGTCACCGCTTGGCAATCTACTCCGGACAATACGCACTATCCGAGCGAAAAGCTAGTCAAGGACACTATAGATGCGATCGAGTCCGGCTCTAGCCAGCAAATTGACGAGCATAAGCTAGACCACGACAATCCCCATGCCGTGAACAAAGTGCAACTGTCCATCCCGAATCTCGGGAACTGCATCTACGACAGCAACACGCACACGCTCAAGATGCTCGATATGAGCTTCACCGCCAAGGGTACGCCCGTAGAAACTGACGACCCGCAAATCGGCGATGCACTCTACGTTGACGGCAGCGGCAACAAGCACTATCTGAAAGGCGGCGACATGCTAAAAGGAACGACAATTCCTTCCGGGTATCTGCCCGTGGGCGTTGTTATCCAACGTGTCGGTGACGACGTGCTTGTTCATTACTACAACTGCAACGAAACAAAAAGATTTGCATCGGCATGGATGTGGGAGATCACTGACATGACGCTTGATGGAGCGTCCCACTCCATCGTGTTCAGGCAGAGAAAAAACGAAACAGAAAATGTCAACATTGGGACGTTTACATATACGGCGAGTACACTTGCGGATTTCTGTACTACGCTTGACACTTGGCTTCGCAGTCATCCGGGTGGCACCGCCGCCGGGGCCGGTTGGAATTACGATTGGCACTGCGAATATATGGAAAATTATCTGGGGAACATGGCATGCATCGTAATAGCCGATGTCATGAGTGATTATCGACAAGCAAACAGCATTGTCGCTAGTGGTGCTACAGCAACTATGAACTACGCCTATGCACTTCCCTTAATAAGTGATTCAACCGGCTTCGAACGTGTTGGAGGTTCTCACGGATTAAGAGCCGGGGCAAATGCGAATAGGCTCATTGAATACTATACATCGAACCCCGGCACTACAGCTACGCTCACGTCTGATGTTACCCCGACTACGGCTAATGTCGTTGTCTCCAAGACTCAGTTTGAATCAGATAGCCATTGTGCTCCATTGCGAGCTGTTTATAAGACTTACGCCGAATACATCAAGAAATGCGTGATGCTCAAATGGCCTGCCCTGACATACTGCATGAAAACGGTATTTGGCAAACAGAAGGAATGGACTTACGCATTGTCCGGCAAGACGCATAAGAAGAAAGACGGAACAACATATACAACGTTCCCTGCGGCATCTTATGCAGGGAGTATCGCCTTCAATTCACCCGGTCTAGAAGCCGGATGTTGGCGGATGATGGGTATCGAAGATACTTTTGAAATGATCAGTAAAATGAATGCAGGATTGGCCGGTCATACGACTTACGCTGGCTACGATATCGTCAACAAGACGCTTAACGCCATGGGTGGTGCTATCGTGAGTCTTGGAGACCGTCGCTTGCTCGCGGTTCGCGCTTACTCCGGTCACGCGTGGATTTTCAGCTCCGCTGGAGTTTTCGTCGGCTACAGCTTCGATAGCAATCTGCGGGTGTCCGCAGTTGTCGAGCTGACTTTGTAGTGTATATCCTCCGCAGTACAAGCTGACCATATAATTTTTAAAGAAAGGAGAATATCATGCAAAAACAACAATTTACCGACGGGTCCCCGGTTACACCCGAATGGCTTAACGCCGTGCAAAACCCCACTTACGAAGGCACGCCCGAAGATGTGGGTCATATACCACTGCCGCCGGAATATAACAATAAAATTGATGTTATCACATCAAGTCAAGGGGTGGCTGATTTATCATCTGTGGCCAGCACTGCCGCCATGATATATCACAATGGTTCCCCGACTTCGTTGGAAAAAGAAACGCTAATAGTGAACGGGATATCTTCTGGCAATGTCAAAGTCATTTTTGTCGTTCCTGTAGGAGCTGATTATGAACTTGATGTCGTTTTACCCGTAAACAGCGAATCTACGACTACGGTTACTTTAAAAGCTGGTTCAATCGGTATTTTTAAACGGTTCAACTACGGTGGAAATTCAATTTGGAAGTACTGTGAACTTAATCGCCGTGATTGTGCAGCTTTTTTTGCTTCTATCTATGTTGATTCCATTGTAAAAGCCCCTACAATTAGCGTAGGAAACGCGGACAACTTCATCGACATTGTTTATGATATAAACCCTCAATCAGATACATTTTTGGGTTTGAAACTAGGTGCATTAAATTCCACTCGAATTATTCACGTTCCTAAACTGCGTGTATGGAACAAAGCCGAATTTGATAACGATGTGGATATTAAAGGCAAACTGAATGTTCAAGGTAATGTAACCATTGGCGATAACAATCATAATTCTGTTCTCAATGTCAAAGGCGGTTTGGTTACTCCTGCGGCCATTCAAGGAAAAAATGTCCCTGCAAGCCTCACTTCAATTGGCGAACCGACAGAAGGTGTATATATCAATTGGCAATTGAGAAGTAATTGGTCTATTGGTCAAGTCAAGAAAATTTTCAATGACACCGATCAAGATATTGTAACTCTTGTCGGAATGCCCAAATCAATCGGCATTGTTGTAGAATATGAGTTTCATTCAGTGACTATCCCATCTTATCGCTATAAAGAATTTACTTGTGTCAGTGCCGCAAATGAAGGGGGATATGATTTGGCGATTCTTGCACCTAGTGCTTAGTGTTATCTGACAAAAATGGGGTTCCAAAAGGAACCCATTTTCAATTTTGTCTCACTTAACCCGATAAATTGTCTCATTAAAGGTGCCGCGTTATATCCGCGTATGGGGACGGGGTCGCCTTTCTATATAGAGTCGCCTTAAGACTTTTTTTTCTAGCGATCACTAATCACCAACCACTAACCACTGTCTACTTCCTACTAATTTGTTACTATATTCAAACAGACGTGTTCTTTCTGGAGGTGGAATGTCTTTGTCAGAAAATTCAAAAAATACAGTTAATCTTGCCAAGTTGACGGACAATTATTTTGCTCAAGATGGCGATGTGCTGACGGGAAAAATTGCAGGCGAATACGAAATTATAATACCAGACGGTGCTACAATAACGCTCAATAAAGCGAAAACCTATGGAATCGTCTGCGAAGGTGATTGTACGATAATCCTTGCGGAAAATACCCTTAACACAGTGAAGGGGGCTTGTAGCGATTGCCCCGGCATTTATATTTCTGAAGGGAAAACGTTGACCTTTGATGGCTGCGGTTCACTTGATGTGAGCAGCAAGGAGGCCGCTGGTATTGGTGCCGCCCGTAATATGGGCTGCGGTAATGTCGTAATCAAGAATGGAACGATTAAGACGGTTGGAGCTCAGGGCGGTGCTGGTATTGGCGGAGCGTATGTCACAAACGTGAAAAAGGTCGCTTATGGCGATGTCATAATTTATGGCGGGTCGGTGACTGCAAAAGGTGGTTTTTTCGCAGCTGGTATTGGAACGGGTGCGAATTACAATGCCGAAGTGTCTTTGGGCGATATCACGATTAATGGTGGCGATGTCGAGGCGAAGGGTGGCCTGGGCGGAGCTGGTATTGGTACAGGGCCTGTTGGCGTTGATTGCTCTAAACCTTGCAACGGTAAATCCTTGATGAATGCGATTACGATTAGCGGTGGCTCGGTGACTGCCAAGGGCGGTAATGGGGCTGCTGGAATTGGCTCCGGCTGGCCTTATTATAAAGATTGTTCGACATCCATAGAATCCATTACAATTACAGATGGCGTGACTGAAGTCTCTGCAACAAGAGGAAAAGATCCATTGGCTCTCTGTTGCATTGGTAAACCGAAATCTGATGATGGTGCAGGAACCTCATCAATCGGTCCTATAACGATTGGTGGTAAAGTAACGGAATGCATTGAAAAAAGTAGTTTTACTTATAAACCGAAAAAGTAAATTGCCCATGCCTTCAAAAATTTCATCTTGGTTTAAAATCGTCATTTACATATTCAAGTTTTGCGTTCGAATTTTCTTCCCGACCGCATTTATGCACAAAGTCGATTTGTCCAAGTTGACGAGCGACTACGTTGCGCAAGACGAAGATCGGTTGGTGGGGACTCTTGTCGGCAAATACAAGGTCTCGGTAGCATGCGATGCTCGGATCGCTCTCGACGGAGTGAACATTACGGGGAAGGATGGCGAAAATGGATGGGCGGGGATTACTTGCCTAGGCAAATGCATCTTTTACTTGAAAGGTGAAAATCGCGTTGTTGGCGGATGGGGCTATGACGGTATTACCGCTCGTTTAAAACTGACGATTGCGGGGCCGGGTTCGCTGCTTGCTCAAGGGTGCGAAAATGGGTCTGGCATCGGAGTCAGCCATTTAGATGAACTTGTTGTCAATTCCGGTGTGATCACTGCAAATGGCGGAACCCGAGGCGTTGGAATCGGTGGCTACTCTTGCGGGAGTATCAGAATAAATGGTGGTTCGATTACGGCAAAGGGCGGTGAAACTTGTGCCGGTATCGGTAGCGGTTGTTTTGACAAGGCTAAAGAAATTCTTATCTGCGGTGGTAATGTCGTTGCGACTGGTGGTGATGACGGTGCAGGCTTTGGTTGCGGTATTAAGGGTATTGTTGAGAAAATTGAAATCCGTGGGGGAACTGTTGTCGCCACTGGTGGAAAAAATTGCGCAGGCATCGGAGGCGGAGAGGATTCTACAATAGGAACGATTAAAGTTTGCGAAACGGCGAAAGTGACTGCAATCAAGGGCGAGTCCGCCAAATTTAGCATTGGGGCTCACTATTTAGGCGCTTGCCGCGAGGTTGATATCGCTGGATATGCAAAGAAAAGTATCGAGACGAGTCCTTTTATATATGAAGGTTCGGTTAAAGAACGCCTCGAACAAGAATCTGCACAGACTCGCAAAGTTGTTTTGGATAATTTAACTCAAGATTATGTTGCACAAAATGGCGATGAATTGACGGGAACGCTTATTGGCGAATACAAAATTTCGGTTGCCGATGGAGCTACGATTGTGCTTAATGGCGTGACTATTCGCGGTTATGACGATGACAAGGATGAAGATGCTTTGTATCCACCGAGTTGGCCGGGAATAAACTGCTTGGGCAATTGTACTATTGTTCTTGCCGATAATAGTTTGAATAAAGTTATAGGTGGGTATAACTGTGCTGGTATTGCTGTAGGGCCGAAAGACACTACGCTTACGATTAAGGGAACGGGTTTGCTGATTGCACAGGGAGAAGGCTCTGGAGCCGGTATTGGAGGCGGTGACGCGGAATCCGGTGGAGATATTCTCCTTTGTGGTGGCTCCATTGAGGCGATGAGCACTCAAGATGGTGCGGGAATTGGAAGTAGCATTGCACGTTCTGTCGGCAACATTACGATTACCGATGGCGTGAAGAAACTTGTTGCAAAAACAGGTCCGCATTTTTCAAATGCATCATGCAGTATTGGGTCTGGCCGTTACGGCTCTTGTGGAAGTGTGAAAATTAACGGCTTTGAAGTGGGTGCTTTGGAGTCGAAAGAATTTGTCTATGAAGGTAAAAATTATACGGTTCAATTTGATGCAAATATTGATGAAGCCGAAGGCTTGATGGAAAATCAACGCGTTATCCCTGGTGCGGTGAAACTTGTTCCAAATGGATTTAAACATAAGCATCTTTTCTTTGTGGGATGGAACACAAAAAAAGACGGCTCTGGGATGATGTTTAATGAACAAAGTCTATTAACGGATTTTGCTAAAAATGGAGCTGTCGTGACTCTTTATGCACAATGGTTCGATGGCGATGTGTCTAAATTAAAAAGAAATTTTGTTGCTGCCGATGGAGCTGTGCTGACGGGAACTTTGGACGAAGATTACGAGTTGTCCATTGCGGACGGAGCCACGGTAACTCTTAACAATATCCACGTTACAGGTAAAGGTGTCGGAGAAGGTTTTTCTTCGAGAGGGTGGAATGCAATCACTTGTTTGGGCAATTGCACTATTGTCTTGCAAGGCGAAAATTCAGTGATCGGGAAAAATGAATACGCAGGAATTCGTGTGGGGCCCAAAGACACAACGCTTACAATCAAGGGCGATGGCTCGTTGGTTGCTCATGGTGGGGACAATGCTGCCGCTATAGGGGGTAGTGGAGTCGATGTCGTGGGTGAGGGCGGAAATATCGTTATCTGTGGTGGTTCTATAACTGCTGTGGGTGGCTTTAATAGTGCTGGTATTGGGGGTGGGTGTGGTTATTCTATTGGTAATATTACAATCTGTGGGGGCGTTGTCTCTGCGACGGGGCATGGCGATGCTGCTGGCATAGGTGGCGTTTATTATTATTCTGTCGGAAAAATTAATATTTGGGGGCGTGAAACTAAAGTTACTGCGACAAAGGGAATCGAAGCTCCTAGAAGTATTGGTGCTGGTAATAATGGCGAATGTGACGGCGTATCTATTTGCGGACTTTCGCCTCGTTCTCGCGTTATCCAAAGGAGTCCTTTCGTTTACGAACCCTCTACGGTTAATATTTCCAAAGACGAAAACGGTGAATTCCATGCGGTTAAAATGAAACATGGGCTGACTGTTGATGATGTTGTATTCAATCGCGAATTCTTGATGCAGGGGTATTTGCCCATAGCATTCCCGCTAGATGTGAATACGCAAAATTTGGCTAACGTGAAGTCCATTTATTCGATTGAAAAAATTACCGTTGATGAAAACGGCAAAAAATCGATGGGCTTGAAAGAAATTTGGACTCACGGCTCGCCACATGTGGAATTTAGTGCGAATACTCCGTATATGGTCCAGTTGTTCTTGCTGCACAAGCCTATTGATGGCGTTGCAAAAATGCGGTATAAGGAACCGCTCCCGGAAATAAATGGCTGGAAATACCGCAAGACTTATGCGAATGGCGATGTTTACCGCAAGAAAAAGAACGCTCCTGTTCCTAGAATGCTTGTCGATGAATATGTGAATATGGCTGTCAGTCCGTGGCTTTATCCGATATCCTTTAAGGTGTTTTATAGACCAAACTCCGATGAACAAACGGACGATCTCTCCTTTGCAATCCAATTCTTCTACGATAAAACAACGCTCCCCGCAAATAACATTGAAGTGATTATAGACTCCTAAAACGAATTGTCATCCTCTCGTTTTTTTGTCATCCTGGAGCCGAAGGCGATAGGATCTAATGCTGTTGATTCATTATACGGAAAAATTTCGCATTTTGCGTTACGCATTTTGCGAAATTTGATTATATTTAGAGTATGAATCCGTTCTTTCTTTATGGGTATAATGGTCCTGAATACTTCTGTGACCGTGTCGAAGAGACCAAGTACATTCTGTCGGCTCTCCGTAATGGGCGCAATATTACATTGCTTTCTCCACGACGCATGGGGAAAACAGGACTGATTTTCCACATCTTTAACACCTTGCAGAAAGAAGATAAATCTGCCGCTTGTTTTTATATCGACATTTTCCCGACAAAATCATTGGAAGATTTTACTCGCAACTTTGGGAAGGCCGTTGTCGGAAAGCTGGATTCTTTTGGAAAAAAGGCGGCAAAGACGGCTTTGTCTCTGTTCAAAAGCTTTAAGGTTGTTCTGTCGGCAGATCCTGTTTCCGGCAATCCACAACCTTCTATTGAATTTGCACCTCAAGAAACGAAAAATACGCTTGCTGAAATTTTCGCTTACCTTAAACAGTCCAAAAACGAATGTTACATTGCCATTGATGAATTTCAACAAATTGAAGAATATAAGGAAGAAGGCGTTGAAGCTCTGCTTCGTTCGTACATCCAGTTTTGTCCGAACGTTCATTTTATTTTTTCGGGCAGCAAGCAACATTTGATGACGGAAATATTTGGTTCTGCATCGCATCCGTTTTATCGAAGCACTGAAATATTTAATTTGACGGCAATACCCGAAGAACCTTACTATGCGTTTGTCAAAAAATGGATGAAAAAATCCATCAAAATGTCTCAAGATGTTTTTAGTGTGCTTTACAATAAATTTGATGGGCATACTTGGTATATGCAACGCGTGTTGAATCGCCTATACGAAACTGCACTTGCAACTATAGAAATTGCAGATGTGGAACAGTGCATTGCAGCTATTGTCGAATCAGAAAAAGAAATTTATCAGAGATTGATTGCCATGCTCACTCGCAATCAAAATCAGTTGCTCATTGCGATTGCGAAAGAAGGCTGTGCTAAGGCTATAAATTCATCAGCCTTTGTGCAAAAGTATCACCTGAAAAATGCCAGCAGTATTAGCCGTGCCATTGATATGCTTTTGTCGCAAGAATTTGTGATGAAAACTCAAGATGGCTATGTCGTTTATGACCGATTTATGGCATTGTATTTGAAAGGACTGTAAATATCTGTCGATATTCCATGCCGTTATCCTAAACGACTTACTTCTGCAACGATTTTTTTTTGACATCATCTCAAGAGTTATATAAGAGTGGCCTCCTTCGCTTGGCTGTGGACGCCCGCTACTAAAGCAAAAAGGCCCCGTTCTTTCGAACGGAGGCCTTTCTTGATGCCGTTAGCACTGATTAGAGACTAATCAACCCTTCCGTATCCTTGGACATGGCATCGTAGAATGCGTAGCGTGCATCGACTTCCTTCTGGAGGTCGTCGGCAAGCTTCTTGGCCACTTCCGGATTGTTACGGGTGAGCTGCTTGTAGCGGTTTTCGGTGTAGATGTATTCCGCAACCGGGATCGTCGGCTTCTTGGAGTCGAGGATAAGCGGAGCCTTTCCTTCGGCGGCGAGAGCCGGGTTGTAACGGAGCAGAGTCCAGTAACCGGAATCCACAGCCATCTTCTGGTGCTGAAGCTGGCTGTTGAGATCGAAACCGTGG
>JAFWRL010000046.1 GCA_017520105.1 Fibrobacter sp. | reverse complement strand
TTCAACGAGATTATTGACAATCTGTAGAAAAAACGGCCGACAACATCGTCTTCGATGCCTGTCATCCCCGCCTCCGTGCGGGGTTCTTCTTTTTGTATTCTACTGCTAAAATTATTTTACGCAAAAAGTCCGGACAAAGAACACCAAAAAAGCGTGTTAATATATCGGTAGGGGAAAGTACCTTTACTTGCCTTACGGGGGTTTTCCCGATCAGCAACACGCCAGAATGAAAAAGAGAAGGTTGAAAAAAGGACTTAAAACCAGGAATCCGAAAAGACACAATCGCAAGCACGACCCGTTCTTCCGCTATATCTTTGCGGTGCCGGAAAACACAAGGGCTCTATTGCGGCTTGCCCAGCGTAAAAATCCCGAACTTCGTCGGATGCTAGCCTCCGTTGACATGCAGAGCCTTGAACTGATTCCCGGCTGTTTCAGCAACGTCAAGAAATGGGGGTATTCCGACCTCGCGTTCAAGGCCAGCTTCAAGGACGGCCCCGATGTCTTTGTGGGAATCCTGCTGGAACACAAGTCCTACCGCGAGGCCGACGTGCTTTCGCAGATTTACGAATACATGTTCGAGGTCATGGTGAACAAGAACGAGACCGGTTTCCGATGGTTCCACACCAAGGCGATTATCATCTACAACGGTCTAGGCTATTGGGACCCGTTGGCGGAATTTCGTGAAAAATACAAGGGCAAACTTAACAGCAGAAGATTGCCTTTCGAATGCGTTTTCGTGAACTTGGCAGACATTCCCGACAGAGCCTGCTATGTGGAACCGAATGTCGAAGCTGCCGTCGGCGTACTCGTGATGAAGCATGCTTTTGACAGCGACGGATTGAAAAAAGTTGGGGGTATTTTGGCCAAAATGCTTTCGAAATTGGAGGACAACGCAAGGGCTACCCTCGCCGAAAAGATTGAACTATATTTAGGTGAGTACCTCGATGAAAACGTTGTGGAGGATTTAAGTATGAGAATGAGTATAGGTCAGGCTTTGGGAATCATCACTGCAGGCGATCGCCGTCGTGCGGCGGAACGTGCTGGCCTCCGCCGCGGAAGGAAAGAGGGACGCATTGAAGGCGCCGAGCAGGAACGCAGAAAAAATGAACTTGAAAACGCAGCTCGGGATAAGAAAATTGCGAAATACCTTCGTTCAATAGGCGTTTCTTCGGAAGGTATCGCCACAGCCCTCGCTTTCAAATAAGGTTTTTGTTGAAAAAAACGGAATCTGTCGCTTGCCTTGCCCCCCCCCTCGTACTACGTTGCGGGATGCTTTTTCTTTTATAATAAAATTTTACATAACGTTTTTGCCGTTTTTGGTATGATTTTAATCACGTTTTTGACAAAATCGTGAAAAGTTTGTAAGTTTGCCGTAACATGTTTGAGAGGTGTGTTTCCCTCCATTGTTTCGGCAATGGCAAAATATTAGGTTTAGAGGTTGAGATTCGGGCTGACTTGCTCGAAACGGTATTGGCCTTGCAAAAAAGGGAAAAACGCAGTACTTATGTGCAGAAATTCCTCGACTTAAACAAGCTTTTTCAAAAAATTTCCAAACAACATCAAATCATAAAGAAGGATAAACATGAAATCGAAAATTCATGTGTTTTCGCGTATGTTCGCTAGATTGACTCCAGTGAACATGTTTTTGTTCATTCTATTCGCAATGTTCGCGGTGCCGTCGGCATGGGCAAATTCGGGTTCCTTGAAAGGAACTATACAATCTGTATCGGGGGGGGAACTTAAAGTTCGTGAGACCGATCCGTCCTCTTGGAGATTGTATGGTTCCTTTTCTTTTAATAAGGGGGATCAGGTTACTCTGATTGTCGAATCGGGAAGTTTGAGAGGCCTTAAGGTAAAATACAGACCAAATGGCTATAGTGATAGTATTGCCGTGAAATATAATGCTTATTTGGGCAATGGATATGTAAAAGATAGCATTGTATTTATCATGCCAGAAAGTGATGTGGTTGTAACCCCTGTTTGGGGTAGCGGCTTTTATAATATGCCCGAGATAGGGACGACATCTGTAAAAATTCCGGAAGGAGTCTCTTCATTTAAAGTTTATGATGATGGAGGCGCTTCGGGTAACTATAATGGAGGTTATAATTTTTATAATCCCAATTATATGGATCTCATCGCTCCTGCGGGTTATGGTTTTCATGTGACAGGAACGATTGATTTGGTGGATATGGATGATTTTTATGTTTATGAAGGACTGACGCACTATTCGTTTAATAGTGTACTTCAAAAAAGTGGCTATGCATCGATTGATGCTACGGTCAATACTAATACGATGTCGTTTGGGTTGGCTGCTGCGGCATCTTTGAGGCCCAAGAGCGGAGCTGGTCTTGATTTGACTGTGACCCTTGTTGCTCAGGATTATCGCATCGTGATTGAGAATCCTTCTGAGGGCGGTAGTATTTCGAGCAATGTTAACTATGCTACAAAGGGTTCTGTTATTACTTTGACTGCGAAACCAAGCAGTGGTTATATTTTAAAGAGTGTCAGCGTTATCAATACAGAAACAGATGCTTCTGTTGCAACTTATGGCGGATGGGATACGAATAACAAGGTAACCTTTACGATGCCTGCTGCACGTGTGAAGGTAACGCCCGTTTTTGTGAAGGATACTTATACCATTACTTACAAAAAAGACGTTGCCGGTAGTGCTACTGGTGCAACATCGGCAACGGTAGGGAGTACTGTTGCTGTGACGGCAAAGCCTTTGAATAGCTCTTATTTTTTAAAGGATCTTATTGTTTCTTCTGAAAATGAGACGGTGGATGTAACAAGTTTGAATTGGGTTAACAATTCTGCTTCATTCATTATGCCGTTTGGGAATACAACGGTAACGCCGGTGTTTACCAATGATTTTAGCGCGGAAGGTGGCCTCTATTTTAAGATTCCAAAATCAGGAACGATGAGTGCGACTATTCCGGCTAAAGTCAAGTCATTCAAGGTTTATGATAATGGTGGCAAGTCTGGAAACTATAGCGAAAATGCAAGTGGAATGCTTTATTTGACTGCTCCTGATGGGTACGTTTTACTACTAACGGGAAACGTCAATACTTACAATAGTTCCGATTACTTGGAAATATATAATGGTTTCAATACTTCTAATGCCGATAGCCTGCTAGGGGTAAAATCGGGCAGTTCTTCAACATGCCGATTCTATAGCAATGCAAGGCGTATGGCTCTTAAGTTTGTGTCTGATGGCTCAAATAATTCGTCTGGTTTGGATTTGACGGTGACCCTTGTTAAGCTCGATATGAGTTTGGATAACGATGGAACCTCCGACTTCGTGAATATGATTTATCAGCACAAGGCGACTTTCTACATTCCGTCTAATGTCTCATCTTTCAAAGTATATGATGAAGGTGGCAAATCTGGAAACTACAGCAACAATGGTAGAGACACTCTCGTATTAATTGCTCCTGCAAACCACGTTTTGCAATTGACGGGCAATGTTTCAACAGCTTATTCAGGAGATACCTTGGAAGTCTATACGGGTTCTGTAATAAAATCTGATAGTCTTTTGAGCAAAAAACGTAGTACATCTAGCGGGTCGTCACTTGATATTGGAAAAGTATTTAGTAAAAGTCGATACATGACTCTCTATTTCAAGTCGGATGCCACCAGCAATTATGCGGGTCTCGATTTGACTGTGAAGGTTGTTGACGATGCGAATAGCATTGCGGTAATCGATGCTGAAGGTGGCGAGGTGGAATGTGTATCTTCGGCGAAGATTGGTTCTAAAGTGACGCTAACAGTGACTTCTGATGATGGCTATTTATTGAGCGGAATTGATGTCGTTGATGGTGATGGTAATACAGTAAAACTCACTAGTGGTGGTAATTTTGCGAATCCCACTGCAACATTTATTATGCCTGCCGTAGGACCCGTGACCGTTACTCCTCATTTCACTAAGGATTTGAACGTTGCCGGGGACCTTTACATTAATATGCCGACAGGTGAAAATAAGTCTTTGTTGATTCCTTCGGGTGTTGAATCGTTCAAGGTCTATGACGATGGCGGTAAGGATGGCTATTACAGCAATAGTTATGAACATTCCTTGCGTCTGACACCTCCAAGTGGTTATATCTTGCAGTTGGAAGGTTCTATCAATACGTATAATTCTGGTGATTATTTGACCGTCAAGGATTATGCCGATGGTCGAGTTATTTTGGATAATGCTCGTTCCTTAAGTGGAAAATCGTATGCAGCATCCCTGTGGCTAACGTTCCATTCTGATGCTAGTGGGAATAGTTCCGGTCTAGACTTGACAGTAACCGTTGTTCCTGAAAAGAAAGTAACTGTAAATACTGCTACGGGTGGAAATGTTCAGCCTTCTTCGAAAGTTGCAACTCCGGGTTCTACAGTTACCTTGACCGCAACGATGAATAGTGGATATTATTTTGAGTCTGTTGACATACGAGATGCTGAGGATAAAAAGATTAGCTATAGCTTGGATTATCAATGGTATTCAAGCAATTCGTCGGCGACAATCACCTTTGTTATGCCTAGTAGTGATGTTTCGGTGACGCCGAAATTCACCAAGAAACTGACTGCTGAAAATGCGATGGCTATCAACATTCCTGCATCTGGAACGAAATCGATAACTGTTCCTGCTGCTGTCAAATCGTTCAAAGTTTATGACAATGGCGGTGCGAATGGAGATTACAGCAATAATAATAATGGAACGCTTGCACTGACGGCTCCGACTGGGTATGTTTTTGAACTTACCGGATCTATAAGTACCTATATCTCAAATGCGGTAGAGAAAAAAGAATGTGTTGAATGGGGTGAGTATCAGGGTTTTGCTGCATGTGAAGATTTTGTTCATTGGAATGTCAATACTTGCGATGCGGAGGATAACCTTAATGTATATGATGGAGCAAACGTCTCTGCAACACCACTTTTACAGGGGAAACTTGGGTGTGGTGCAACAAGCAGTAGCTGGCATTGTAGGTATGATTATTTACAAAAAGAGCATTGTGATTCACATAGCAACGTTTCTTGGATTTCTGTTGGTAAAATTTTAAGTAGCAGCAATAAATTGACACTTAACTTTAAGTCTGGGACTAGCGGAACAGCTGCAGGTCTTAATTTGACGGTTGCCTTGCACAAAATCAGCACTGATGAGTTGGAGGATGATGGCGACGGTAATCAATATGTAAACATGATTTTGTCGAAAAAGACTACGGTCAATATTCCGTCTGGGGTAACATCCTTCAAGATATATGATGACGGTGGCAAGAATGGTGCTTACAATAACAATAATGCGGATACGCTTGTATTGAAAGCTCCTATAGGAAGTTATATTGAATTGACTGGATCTATAAATACATATATCATAAAAACAGAAGAAGGATGGTACTGTAATGAATGGGCTTCGGGATTTGATGTTAATGTATGTGCTACTTCGGATAATTGGTATAAAAATACTTGTGATGAGGGGGACTATCTGAGTGTATATGATGGCTCGACTCCTTCTTCTTCACCGCTTTTGCAAGGAAAGTACGGGTGCAGTGCAACAAGCGCTCACTGGACTTGCACATTGAATTACCTCTCTATAACAAATCCGAACTGTGGTACACATAGCAATGTCTCGTGGCTTTCTGTCGGAACCCTTCGGAGTACCAGTAATACGATGACGCTTGTATTTAAGTCGAATTCAAGCGGAAAATCTGATGGCCTTGATTTGACAGCGAAAGTTGTTTGGGTGGATTATGCTATCCAAGTGAATGGAGCCCAAAACGGAAAGATGTTGGCTTCAAAAACAACAAAGCTTCATGCCAGTGATACAGTTTCTTTGATTGCGGTACCTAATAGCGGGTATATGCTTAAAGATGCTGTTGCCGAAGATTTGTCTGGTAATAAAGCTAAAATTTCGCAGTATTCGTTTAGTGTTTCTGAACTCGTTATGCCTGCGAAGGACTTGATTATCAAGCCAACATTTACAAATAACCTTACCGCTGCAGGAGGCTTGCATCTTGATATGCGGAAAAACAAGAACTTTGATGCGAGTGTTCCTGGTGATATCAAATCGTTTAAGATTTACGATAATGGTGGCAAGGATAGTGCTTATGAGGCGAATAGTAATGATACTTTGACACTCGCGGCTCCTGAAGGATATCGAATGATTCTGACTGGTTCTGTAAATATGGAAAATAATGGTTGGGAATATTTGTATGTCTATGATGGAAATAGTACCAAAGCGCAGAACTTGCTTTCAATGACTGGTTCTGCTAATAAGGATAACACGACTTCTTCGAAAAGTATTGGAACGGTTACGAGTTCTGATCGATATATGACGATTCGTTTTAAGTCTGATGGCTCCAATCAGTATGATGGTCTCGATCTTACCGTGACGCTTGAAAAGATAAAGTATACAATAACAAAGAATGTAGATGAAAATTCAGGTAAAACACTTTACGGTAAGGACAATGATACGCTTGGTGCCGAGATTTATTTGACCGGTTCCGACTTGTTCAGTAATGTTAGTGTTGTAGATAAGAATAATAAATCGGTTAAGGTAACTACTTATACATTTGACCGAGCAAGGTTCACTATGCCTGCAAGTAACGTGACTGTAACTCCGACGTGGGCTACGGATTTCACGGCTGAAGGTGGCCTCCATCTCGATATGCAGAAAAATAAGAAATGGGATATGGATATTCCGAGCAAAGTCAAGTCGTTCTATTTGTACGATAATGGTGGCAAAAATGGCTATTATGAAGCAAATAGTAACGATACTTTGACTCTTAATGCTCCTGCTGAATCTTACTTGGTCGTAACGGGTTCCTTTACACTGGAAAAGGGGGGGGACTCGCTTTATATTTTTGATGGAACAACAATAAGTGCAACCAAGTTGTATGGTGGGTCCAATACGACAAATGGTGCAACATACAGTATCCCCACAATAACTAGTTCTGGTCGCAGCTTGACGTTCTACTTCAAGTCTAATGGCTCCTATAATTATTCTGGATTTAATTTGAAGGTTTCTGTAGTGCCGATTGAATACGAAATTGCTGTTGACGATCCTGATAATGGTCGCGTTGAGTGCGATAAATCCAAGGCGGCGATGGATTCTTTGGTAACCTTGCAATGGGAAGGCCAAACGGGCTATATACTCAGAGATGTTGATGTTGAAGATGCTTCCAAAAACAAGATTGCTGTCAATGGCGGTTGGTATTCACAGTATGTGACGTTCTCCATGCCAAATAGCAGAGTGACAGTAACTCCGAGCTTCACGAATAACTGGACTGCCGAAGGCGATGGTGGCCTTTACATCAATATGCCAAAGGTTGGAACGGTCAATGCTGAGATTCCTGCAAAGGTGAAATCGTTCAAGGTGTATGACGATGGTGGTGCATCGGCCAACTATGCAAGCGGTTGTAATGGTACGCTTGTGCTTAACGTTCCTGAAGGCTATTTATTGGAATTGAGTGGAAGTGTTACTACCGAAAATCCGAATTCTTCGGGAACAATCTATGATTACCTAGATGTTTATGATGGTGCCGATAATACTGCGACCAAGTTGGTGAACAAGAAGACGGGCTCTACAACCATATCAGCTGTTCGCAGTTCTAGCCGCAATTTGACGTTGCTTTTCCATTCTGATGGCGGTGGTGTGAGTAAGGGCCTTGATTTGACGGTGACGCTTGTAAAGCCGATTGTAAACATGACAGTCGCAAATATCGCATCTCAAACGTACACCGGTTCTGCAATTTGCCCGGATGTTGTTGTGAAGGATGGGGATGCTGTGCTTGAAAAGAATACGGACTATACGGTTGCATGTTCTGACAACATAAATGTTGGAACGGCAACTGCGACGATTACCGGCATCGGCAATTATACGGGCAATGTTGTGAAGACTTTCACGATTATCCCGGAGTTTACACCTTGGATTGGTTCTGTTGCCGATGCGACTACGCCCGCGAAGGTTGAAACCGGTCTGGAAAACGAAACGCATACTGCCGGTTACTGGTATGTTTTGAACGACAATGAAGATGGCGGACAATCGAAGGTCGTTTGGGGAAAGACTCCCTTAACGACGAATATTGTTCCTGCTTGCCAAGGTATCTGTGGTACAGCTAATCTGGAAATGGGTTCCATGTTGTATAATCCGTGGGTGTTGATAGGTTTTGACATTGTCGGACGGACTTCTGCAAACAGCCCGTCCTTGGCCTCTGCGGATGTGTCTGCTTGGGAAGGAGTCTGCCTGACGTACAGGTCTGAGAAAGCTTCGGAATTGTTACTCGGTCTCGGTGATTACGATGAGGCAATCGGCTATGCCTATCCGGCGGTCTCGTTGCCTGCTACGCATGATAATGATGGTCAAAGAATATGCGCTCGCTGGTCCGAGTTTGTGCAACCCGGGTGGGCTCGCAAGGCCAAGATTTCCGGTGAAGAAGCTGCCGAACGCCTTGTATCCTTGTATTTCCGAATTCAGGGAAATACTGGCAAGTACAAGTTCAATATCTGTGCGGTGGGCCCGTACGGTAGCGAAAACGAACTGCCGCAAAGCTGCCAGGAACCACTCAAATTGCTTAATCTACTGACTGTCACGAATGTCGTGTCCCAAACGTACACCGGTTCCGCGATCTGCCCGGAAGTTGTCGTGAAGGACGGGGAAGCGGTGCTTGAGATGAATGCGGACTATACGGTTGAATGCTCGAACAACGTGGATGTCGGAACGGCGACAGTGACGATTACCGGTATCGGCGATTATACGGGCGAAGTTGTGAAAACGTTCAAGATTATCCCGAAGTTTACGCCTTGGATTGGTACCGTTGCCGATGCGACTAAGCCCGCGAAGGTTGAAACTGGCCTTGATAACGAAACGCTTACAGCCGGTTACTGGTATGTTTTGAACGACAATGACGATGGCGGACTTTCAAAGGCTGTTTTGGGAAAGAACACTCTAACGACGAATATCGCTCCCTCTTGCGGAGGTATCTGCGGTACGGCTGAGTTGGATCGGGGAACCTTGATAATTGATCCATGGGTGAAGTTCGTTTTTGACATCGTCGGACGGACTTCTGCAAACAGCCAGACTTTGGCCACCGAGGACGTGTCCGCCTGGGAAGGCGTCTGCCTGACGTACAGGTCTGAGAAAACTTCGGAATTGTTACTCGGTCTCGGTGATTACGATGAGGCTATCGGCTATGCCAATCCGGCGGTCTCGTTGCCTGCAACGAATGATACGAAAGGCCAAAGAAAATGCGTTCGCTGGTCCGAGTTTGAGCAACCTGGGTGGGCTCACAAGGAAAAGATTTCCGGTGAAGAGGCTGCGGAACGCCTTGCATCCTTGCAATTCTGGATTCGGGGGACAACTGGCAAAAAGTACCGGTTCAATATCTGTGCGGTGGGCCCGTACGGTAGCGAAAACGAACTGCCGCAAAGCTGCCCGGAACCGCTCAAGCCGCTTAATCTTCTGACTGTCGAAAATGTCGTGTCCCAAACGTACACTGGTTCCGCGATTTGTCCGGATGTTGTCGTGAAGGACGTGGATGCTGTGCTTGAGAAGAATACGGACTATACGGTTACATGTTCTGACAACATAAATGTCGGAACTGCGACTGTGACGATTACCGGTATCGGCGATTATACTGGAACTGTTTCCAAACAGTTCACCATCATCCCGAAGGTTGTTAATGACTTCGCTGCAGTTACTATCGAACAGGACGAAAATGGAACGTTTGCTGTGATTGATGGAAACTATAGCGGAACGGACGTTGTCGAAATCAAAAACGAAATTAAAGATGTTCCTGTCGTCTATAACCGTAGCTTCCCGGCGAATGCTTACTCGACAATCATGTTGCCGTTCGACGTGAATACGGCCAACATTGAAGGCCCTGATGCCGTGCTCCGTTATAATGGTATTAAGACGGTTAACAATGTATCGTCTATCAGGATGAAGGTCGTGTGGGCTACAGATAAGTGGGTTGTAGCGAATGGAATAAAGGATGCTAATGACAATTATAAGCAGTATCCTGATGTAAATTTGAACGCGAACACTCCGTATCTAGTGCAAATGGGTGATGCAACATCCGAGGACGGCAAAACTGTGGCACTCAAGGTTAACGGGACTGTGACGATCAAGAAGACTGCTGATACTGCTACGGCAATTAACGGCTGGAAATTCCGCGGCACATGGCAGTACAAGAGGTGGGATGAAAACGACTCCGAACTGGGGTTCGCTTACGGCTTTGCGGCAAGCGCTTCCGAAACAAACAACATTAAGGTTGGCGATTTCGTGAAGGTTGGTGTCGGCGCATGGATTCTTCCGTTGCGCGCGTATCTCGTCAAGGCGGAACTTCCAGAGAAATCGGCACAACTTGCACGTGCGAACGGCGCTTACGTGAAACGTCCGACTGTCGTACCGGAGGAATTGCCTGAGCTTATGAGCATCGTTATTGACGGTGACGATGATAACGAAGAGCATACGACTGTCATTGGGCATTTCAATACCCGCACGGGTGAGATTAAGATGAACTATGACCGTGGCAAGTTTGACCTCAAGGGTCGCCGCGTGAATGGCGAAAAGCCGAACGCCCGCGGAGCCTACTACGGAAAGAAAATTCTGAAGAAGTAGACTGGAGCCTGCCCCGCACTTGTTGCGGGGGCATCCTGAGCGATAGCGAAGGATCCAATGCTGTAAAAAGGAGATGCCGGCTCAGTGGCCGGCATGACAAAAAGCGAATGTCAAGTCCGCCACGTTCTAGTGCGCGGGCTTTTTTTTACGTTGAACTGCGGCTTCCGTTGATTATCCACTGGCACAGGGCTTCAATGCCGTCGTAGTCGGGGAGCGTCTGTATAAAATTCTTGGACTTGCAGCGTTCATTGAAATTGCGCCAGACCATTTCGTTTTTGCCTTCGAGGCCCAGGTGTTCTTCGATGGCACCGCGGGTCCACACCCATATCCCTTGTTTGCAAAGTTTTTCGTGAATATTCCTGATGGGTTCTTGCGCTTCGGGCATGGAGGCCATCATGGCATATACTTTTGCTGCTGGAATGTTGCTGTGCTTGTTTACGGGGCGTCCGTTGACGAGTCTCAAGTGCTTTTGGAAGGCGAGTTCGCGGAACAGGTTTGAACAGAACTTTATGTCGGGGTCGTTTGCTTCCAAAAATCCGTCGCGGGTGGCGGTGGTAAATGCGTAGTCCAAATCGACGATGGCTCGCACGGGAATGTCCATTGCGGCAAGGACTTGCATGCTCTTGCGGGTGTTGCTGACGCCGCCTTGACGCACGAGCGCACACTTGATAAGGGCGAACGATTGCCCGGTAATGCGTTCGAAAAGGGCGGGCAGCACTCGCCATTCTGTTTTTCCTTCGGTGAGCAGTACGTAGTCGGCAAACAAAAGCTCGTTGCTGTTGGACAAGCTAAACAGCATTTGCAGTTGGCTTGGGGCGTCCTTGACGACTTGGCGCACGGCATCTTCCATTCGTTTGCGCATAAATGTTCCGCGCTGCTTGTTTTTGCGGATGAGGAGCGATGTGCTTACATCTTCGCTCGTGACCATTTGTGCAGAATGTGTTGCGAATACTATCTGATAACCTTCGTTCGAAAGGTTCTTGAGCGCGACGCGGACAAGTTCTACGGCTTGCGGGTGCAAGAATAGTTCCGGCGAATCGATTAGCAATAGCGTGCGGCCCAGGTAATGATTGTTGTGGTGCTTCTTGATTTCGGCGAGGTAGCGGATAAGCGCCATCTGGATAGCTCGTTGAGAGCCCGCACCCATGCGTGAAATGTCCCGTTCGAATCCGTCGTCTTCATCGACGACGTTGATTGTTGCGCTTTTGAGGAACGTCTCGAGCGTCGGTACGGGAATGTCCAGCTCAACCTTGACGCTTGGAAACAGCGGTCTGAGCGCGGCGTTGACTTCTTTGTCGAACGATTTGATTTCGTCGGCCTGCCGGTCGCTTCCTGGAGAGACGAGCTCGGTGAACTGCTCGATGACATCGCTCAGTTCGCCACCGAACTTGCGTTCGAGCGGTCTAAAGATTTCGTGCAGGAGCTTTGTGTATGCCTGGTTCCCTTCGAAGTCCCAAATGGCAATCGATTCCGGGAACATGCGGTTGAATGCCGCGATAAATTTGTCGTTGACCCGTACCCAGTCTTTGCTGTTCTTTTTCCTCAAATTGGGGGAGGTGAACGCCCAGAATTCGATGTTTCCTGGGAGCTCGCCCGGGATACGTTGGATTTTCTTGACGCGGAGTGTCGTTCCGCAGAGAAACGGTTCGAGTTCTGCCGCTTTTTCTTCGCCAAGGCGGTTTAGCACCTGTTCGGTGATGCCTTCAAAAATGCCCTCGGCTTCGACAGCGTGGTTCGGGTCGTCAAAATAAGAGATGTCCAGCGAAAAATTTGCAAGCAGCCAGCGGATACCCATCAAAATATTAGTCTTGCCGGCGTTGTTGTAACCAATAAGTGCGGTAAAGTCGCTAAGAGGAAACGTCTCGCGCTGGATGGAGCGGAGATTCGAAATAGTAATCTTGGACAATCTAAGTGCTTGCTGTTGCATAGCTTGAAATTATAAAAACTTTTATAAAAAAGTCTAATTTTGACGAAATTTGAAGGAATGAAAGAAAAAAAGTATAAATAAACATAAAAAAACACCTTAGCTATTGGGGCTAAGGTGTTTCTTTTGGGGTTAGGAGGAGAACAAAGAGTTCTTGAACATAAAGGTATTTAATGTTTGGGGCGATTTGTCTTTTTTTGCATATTTCGTGTTGAAAAGTGTTGAGAACTTCTCAATGGGGTGTTGCAATTTTTCTACAATTAACAGTAGGTATGTAAAAATGAGGTTTTGTTTAGTGTCGAACTCTCAAAATGAAAATGTTTCAAGAATAATTTCTAGATTTTCCGGCATGAAGAAATATGCTGCTCCAGTTATTCTTTTTGTTTTGGCTTGTGCCTTAATTGTTTATCTCAAAATTGATTTTTCGGGTTCGTCGTCTTCGTTCGACGTTAACCGGTACATGCAGACGCGCGCCAAGATTGATTCCTTGGAAGTGGCGTTGTGGAATGCCCAGGGCAAGGCCGATGCTCAAGTGGCTATTCGCGAGGAACTCTCCAATGCCTGGGAAGATCTTTCGGCGATGCGGACGAGTTCTCCGGACGACTCTGAAGCTCCAGAAGAAAATGTTGGCGGTTTTTCGGGTGGCGTCTGGCTGTGGATTATCGGCGGCACGCTTGCTGTGCTCCTCTGCTCCGTGATTCTCGTGCTTGTGCTTATTCATCGTAAGAGAGTTGTCGAGACGCGGATGATGGAGGCCTTGGCTAAATCGAGGGAAACCGGGGAAATGCCCGCCATTGACAATAGCGAAACAATGGTGACTACGCGTATTCATGCGCCGAAGAAGTCGATTATTGATGAGGCTCAGGAATTTGCGGCCAAGCGTCGCGAAACCCAGACGGTCGAGGCTAATTCGGCGTCGGAACCGAAGGCTGCATTCGAAGACGAAAATGGCGTTCCTGAAAACAAGATTTTGACATCCCCGTTTAATGGCAGGGCGATTCTCCGTCCGACGGCGAGGGAACGCATCACATCGGCGATGCAGTCGCTTTCGGATGTGCTGCATCATGACCGCACTAAGGTGAAAAATGTAACGGAACAAAACCCACCGAGACCCGAAGTCGCGGCAGCTGCTGCAGGGGCCCATCCTCTGGAGATGAACCGCTTTGATCGCGAATCGTCGGTGAACAGCAAGATATTGCAGATGTCCCGCAGAGGGTTTCCGGCTTCGGCGATTGCTTCGAAGTTGAAGATTCCTCAGGCTAAGGTTGAAGCTGTTATCAAGGAAGCTGTTGAAGCGGGTAACTGATGCGTTACCGCTTTCGTTGCGAATACCTGGGCAGCGCTTTTTACGGCTGGCAAGAACAAAATTGTGCGGGCAAGCTCCGTTTTGTAACAGTGCAATCGACGCTTGAAGAGGCGTTGTCTGTGGCGTTGCGTTCGCCAATCCGCGTGACGGGGTCGGGCCGTACAGATACTGGGGTGCATGCCCGCGGGCAGTGTGTCCACTTTGATTATGACAGCGAACTTGAACCGATGAAGGTTGTCCGTTCTGTTAATGGCCTTACAAAACGCCTTATCCGCATTCGCGATTTGGAACCGTGTGCGCCTGATTTTAACGCCCGCTATGACGCGATTTTACGTTATTACCAATATACGATTTTTACTCGCCCGGTGGCGCTGATGCGTGACTTTGGCTGGGAGTGTGGTTCGCTGAATTTGGATGTTGAAGCGATGGGGCGCGAAGCGGCGTCTTTCCTTGGCGAACACGACTTTATCGATTTTTGCATTCCGCGTAACGACGGAAAATCGACACTTTGTACGTTGAGCGAGTTCCGTCTGGAGCGCTTGAACGACTGGAGCTGCATGTTCCACATCAAGGGAAACCGCTTTTTGCACCGTCAAGTACGGGCGATGGTCGGGACTCTTTTTGATGTGGGGCGAGGCCGTTATCCTGAAGGAACTGTCAATCAAATTTTCGCCAAGCAGTTCAAGGGCGAACGCACTTGGGCGCCCCCGCAGGGGCTCGTGCTGGAAAACGTGGAATATAGGGATTATTGACGAAGCCGCTATTGCCTGATCGCGTCGAGCATTTCCTTGACGGCGCGTTCCATGCCGACGAGGGCGGCGCGACTCACGATGCTGTGACCGATGATGATTTCGTCAATACCGTCAATCTGTGCGACCGGTTCTACATTTCTGTAGTTCAGCCCGCGACCGGCAAATACGTTCAGTCCGTACTTGTGGGCGAGAACGGTCATGTCTTGCAATGCAGAAATTTCGCGATCGACTTCTTCGCGGCTACTGAGTTCAAAAGCCGTTGCGTACTTGCCAGTGTTGAACTCGACGTAATTTGCGCCGACCTTCTTGGCTGCCTTGACTTGTTCTGTCTCTGCGTCAATAAAAACGCTTACCATGATGTCGTTGTTTCGGAGCGTCATGACATACTTGGAGAGTTCGTCGATTTTAGCCGAAACGTTCAGTCCGTCTTCGGTGGAAAGCTCCGTGTGGATTTCCGGGACGAGAGTCACCATGTCCGGCTGGCGGTTGATGGCGAACTGCAACATCGCCTGTGTCGGTGCCATTTCAAGATTCAACTTTGTCGTAACGGTTCCACGGAGGAGTCTAATGTCTCGGTCCTGGATATGACGTTTGTCTTCACGGAGATGGGCTGCAATTCCATTGCATCCGGCGAGTTCTGCAATCATGGCTGCAGCGACCGGGTCCGGTTCCTTGCCTTTACGTGCTTCACGGATAGTCGCAATGTGATCTACATTTACACCGAGTTTGATAGACATAGGCTCTCCTATTTAGAGTTGAATAAAGTGGATAAGTCAACGAGGGTCGTGCCTTGTTTGGCTGCCTTTGTGGCGATGTCCTCAATTTTAGACAAATTTTGTTCCGTCAGTGGGAGTATCATTATGGATGTGCCACTTTTGGGGGCTTCCCTCAGTTTTTGATGGACGTAGTCTTCAATAGAACTGTTGTCCGGGTTGTAAGGGAATGCTAATTTGCAAATGATATTAAAGTCCTTGCAGGTCTGCGGGACGACGGTGCGTTCTTCCATCGACAAGTCCAAAAACCACATGTTGTTTTTTTCTGCCGGTTTCATGATGGCTTGTAAAAGCTGTCTGTGCTTGACGGCCTGTTCCCCATAGCGCGTGGCGATTCCTGCGGCGCTGGGGAGAATGTCCTTGGCTTCCTTGATGGTCTCGTCTATTTGTTCTTCGGTATGATGAATGCGGAGGGGACGCAATTTGTTGTGAACTTTATTTAATTTGGTTGATTCCATGGCTAGCCACAGAACAATTTCCTTGTTTTTTATTTTATCCAATTCTTTGTAGAAATCCTCGTTTACGCCGAAAGGAGGAATCAGAAGGTCGAATGGAAAGTTCAGGTTGTTCAACTTTTGGATGAGGTCTGGAGTGAGGTTGGTTGTCTGGAACACAATAGACATGAGCGAGGCGTTTTTCATGAATATGTTTTCTGAAACCTGGAGTATCAGATGGAGCGAATCGCCGTCGGGCGATAGAATGTCAACCTTGGCTGATTGGTACGAATTTGGGTTGTCATTGAGTTCCTCCATCAAAAGAACTGAACCGCCGCGTTTTTGAATAAATTTTTGAGCCTGCATCAGATAAACGACGATGGTCTTTCCTCGGGCGAGTGTCCAGATGCTGCGCTTGGAACGTTTGGAGTAGCTCGATGAAATTATTTTCATCTCTTTTTGCAAACCTATTTCGAAGGGTAGCGTGTCTTGCTCGACTATGGTGTCTTGCTGTTCGCGAATGCCTACGGATTCTTCGACTTCTTCGATAATAAACGGAGGCTTTCCTTGGTGGCTTAAATAAAATGCCAGTCCAGCGAAAATCCCCGACGCTAAAAAAAGTGCGACAATGTGTTTGAGCTTAATCATTACGCCTGTAAATATAACTACATTGAGCCCATGCCTATTCTGTTTTCACTTGTCGGAGCTACTGGTGTTGGCAAGTCTCGCCTTTCACTAGAACTGGCGGAACGTTTTGATGCTGAAATCATTGGTGTGGATTCACGCCAAATCTACAAGGGCTTCGCAATAGGGACTGCCCAACCTTCTCTTACGGATATGGCTCGGGTGAAACACCATCAGGTTGATTTTCTTGACCCGCGGAGGGTATATTCCGCCGGTGACTTCTGCTCCGCTGTGAAAAAGCTCCTCGCGGATAATCCGGCCCAGAACTACATTCTCGTCGGTGGTACTGGACTTTATCTACAATCGTTGATGCTCGGTCTCCCGCAGATTCCGAAAATTGACGAGTTGATGCGTAAATCGTTCGAAGATGATGCCGCTAAATTTGGAAGTAAGAGTTTGTACGAAAAGGCAAAAGTAATCGACCCTGAAGCGATGGAAAAAGTCGAAGAGAACAATGTCCAGCGCATTATCCGCATACTGGAAGTTTATCAGCTGACGGGGCGCAAACTCTCGGATTGGCAAAAGGAACGCGTGGGCGGAATAGGGGTGTTGCCCGTATTTTGGCTGGATCGCAGCCGCGAAAAACTCTATGCGCGAATTGATGCGCGTGTGGACCAGATGATGGCGGATGGCTGGCTTGACGAGATTCATGAACTTGCGAAAACGGTGCCGTTGGATGCTCCGGCGTGGCAGAGCCTTGGCTATAGAGAACTTTTGTCAGCAAAAGACGGCAATCAAGTACAAACTGTTCTTGAAGATGTTAAGCGCAAGACGCGTAATTACGCCAAAAGGCAGTTGACATGGTTCCGTTGGCAGGTAAAATCGACCGTTTTTGACTTGGATTCCTGCCCGAATCCGCTAGAATGTATTTGTAATCAGCTTGAAATGGCATAAAAAAGCGTGCTGAAAACGCCGTTGATTCAAAAAATGGTGAACAGAATGTGAAATTACGGTGTTGAACTGGCAGACAAGCCGTTTTTATTGAAAAAAAGCAAAAAAAAAGATTTTTTTTCACAATCACCCCTTGCAAAGATATCAGAAAATTCTATAATTGGCGCCGTTCCTGAGAGACGAGGCCGAAACGAAGAAACGAAAGCCGAAGCGAACAGGACGGAAGCCCGCGAGACTTCCGGGAAGATTGAAGGAATCGGAGATATGCTTAGTGACGGCCCAAGAAGATTTCTTGGAAGTCAAATTTACGGAAAACAGGACAGACTATTTGAAAATCAATGAAGAGTTTGATCCTGGCTCAGAACGAACGCTGGTGGCGTGTCTTATACATGCAAGTCGAGCGAGGCAGCAATGCCGAGCGGCGAACGGG
>JAFWRL010000045.1 GCA_017520105.1 Fibrobacter sp. | reverse complement strand
TTTATATATTAAAATCGATGGGCATATTATGATTACAGGACTCAACGCACCCCCAATCAGTCAAATTCTTCCAAAGATTCCGTTTTGGGCGAACCTTTCTTCCGAAGAGAAGGCGCTCGTGTCCCAGCGTGCCTTGACAAAGAGTTTCGACAAGGACCAAATCATAACAAGCGACCGTTCCGCATGCCTCGGGATTATCCTCATCCTAAAGGGTGGGGTTCGCATCAGCCTCATTTCCGATGAAGGTCGCGAAATCACGCTCTACCGCGCCCACGCAGGCGAGTTCTGCGTTTCAACCGCTTCGTGCGTCATTCACCAGCTGACATTTGAGGCGAACGTTTCGGCCGAAGAAGATACGACCGTACTCGTCATTCCTTCATCCGTTACAGCCCGGCTCATGGAAAGGAACATCTACGTGCGTTCATTTGTCTTTGAACAGGAGACGGAACGTTATTCGCAGACAATTTGGGCAATCCAGCAGATGCTCTTCAAAAAATTTGACCAGCGCCTCGCCACTTACTTCATTGACGCCTACCAAAGCACAGGCAAGCCCGAAATCAAGAAAACCCAAGAAGAAATTGCTCGCGACGTGAATTCCGCCCGTGAGGTGGTGGCCCGCATGCTCCAGGAATTCGCCGCCAAAGGCCTTGTCGAAATCAAACGTGGGAAAATTGTACTCCGTAATATCGAAGGGCTGAAGAAAATCCTTTAGAAAAAAGCGCTTTTTTTCTATATTTGCGCGCGAACGACGCAAGTTGCGCCGCATTAACTAACCGGAGGCTAAAATGGCTCTACAGTTCTACAACACCGCATCGCGCAAGAAAGAAGTATTCACACTCCCCGAAGGCGTTCCCGCCGTGCGCATGTACTGTTGTGGCCCGACTGTCTATCATTTCGCCCACATCGGTAACCTCCGCACCTACATTTTTGAAGACTTTTTGGTCCGCACGCTCAAGTACTACGGCTACAAGGTGAACCACATCGTGAACATCACCGACGTGGGCCACCTCACGAGCGACGCAGACTCCGGCGACGACAAGATGGAAAAGGGCGCCGCCCGCGAAGGCAAGTCCGTGTGGGACATTGCGAAGTTCTACACCGACGCCTTCATGGCTGACTGGCACCGCCTCAACATCCAGGAACCGACCCGCTGGACGCCTGCTACGCAGCACATCCAGGAACAGATTGACCTGGTAAAGACCTTGGAAGAAAAGGGCTACACCTACCGCACCAGCGACGGCATCTACTTCGACAGCCTCAAGTTCCCGCGCTATGCCGACTTTGCCCGCCTCGACGTGGAAAACCTCCGCAAGGGTAGCCGCATCGACATGGGCGAAAAGAAGAACGCCACCGACTTCGCTCTGTGGAAGTTCAGCCCGAAGGACAAGAAACGCGCCATGGAATGGGACAGCCCGTGGGGCGTCGGCTTCCCCGGCTGGCACATCGAATGCTCCGCCATGGCCATGAAGTACAACGGCCCGACGCTCGACATCCACTGCGGCGGTACCGACCACATCCGCGTGCACCACACGAACGAAATCGCCCAGAGCGAATGCGCCAACGGCGTGCAGTTCGCCCGCTTCTGGATGCACGGCGAATTCCTGCGCACCGCAAGCGAAGAAAAACTGGAAGACGGCACGACCGAAACCAAGTTCGGCAAGATGAGCAAGTCCAGCGGCGAATTTCTGACGGTCACGCTTTTGATGGACCGCGGTTTCAACCCGCTCGACTACCGCTTCTTCGCGATTGGCAGCCACTACCGCAACTACCTGAACTTCACGTGGGAAGCTTTGGAAGGCGCCAAGGAAGGCCTCAAGAGTTTGCACAAGAAGACGGACCCGCTGATTGGCAAGGCTACCGCGATTACGAGCGATGCTGCCAAGGCATTCCAGAACGAGTTCAAGGAAGCTATCGGTGACGACCTGAACATGCCGCGTGCGCTCGGTATCATGAACACGATGCTCAAGAGCGAAATCGATGACGGAGAAAAGGCTGCGTTGGTGGCCGACTTCGACCAGATTTTCGGTTTGAAGCTCGATGAACCCCGTGAAGAATATGCCAAGAAGGGTGCGAACGACGGCGTTGATGTCGCGAAGATTGAAGCGCTGATTGCCGCCCGTAAGGAAGCCCGTGCAGCCAAGAACTGGGCCGAAAGTGACCGCATCCGCGACGAACTCGCCGCAATGAACGTGGTCATCAAGGACTCCAAGGAAGGCACGACCTGGGAAATCAAGGGCTAGTAAACAGTAGTTAGTGATTAGTGGTTAGGAGTGTCATCCTGAGTCCCGGAACTAGTCCGGGGAAGGATCCCTAGCAGAACACTGTCATGGCGGCCTCTGAGCCGCCATCTTTTTTTATAAATTACCTTCGATGTTTTTTTTACTTGTCGTCATATACGTTGCATTTATTGGGCTTGGGATCCCCGACACTATACTCGGGGCATCTTGGCCGTTGATGCGTCTAGACCTTTCCGCTCCCATTTCGGCGGCAGGCATACTCTCCATCATCACATCGCTTGGGACGATAGTTTCTAGCCTTTTGACGCCGAAGTTTCTGCGCATTCTAGGAACCGGGAAACTCGTTGCATACAGCATTGCACTCACAGCAATCGCATCACTCGGTTACGGTTTCGCCGATTCATTCGGCATTCTCTGTTTGTGGGCTATCCCGATGGGCATTGGCGCTGGCGCCGTTGATGTGGCGATGAACAACTTTGCCGCCGTTTATCTGGAATCGAAGCACACGAATTGGCTGCACGCCAGTTGGGGCATCGGAGCTACGCTTGGTCCGTCGCTACTATCGTTATCGATTTTGACCGGGAATGGTTGGCGTGGGGCTTACGAATATGTCGCCGCTGCTCTCGCTGCAATTTTCGTGCTGATTCTTATTTCACTCCCGCTTTGGAAAAAAACGGAAGCCCACAGCGGAGTATCAGGAGCCGCAGCACTCGAAAAAACAGCTCCCGACAGCAAGCCCAACAATTCCGCACAACTCAGTTTCCGCGAATCTCTCCGCGTCCCAGGAATGAAACTTTCGTTCCTCACATTCTTCTTTTACTCATCACTCGAAATCTCAACAAGCCTTTGGTGTGGCACATACCTTATCGCTTGCGGTTTCAAGCCTGAAGTCGGCGCATTCATCGTATCGCTCATGTTTGCGTCTGTGATGATTGGGAGAATCATCAGTGGATTTTTTGCGATTAAATTCACCGACCATCGTCTAATTTACGCAGGGATCTTCATCGTTGCCGCTGGCTGCCTTGTGCTTTCACTACCGCTACCACTTTGGATGTTGCCTGTATGCATTTGCCTCCTCGGCCTCGGTTGCGCCCCCGTCTATCCCTCGCTCATCCACGCCACTCCGGCACGATTTGGCGAAGCGCTCTCCAGCCAAGCCATTAGCATCCAACTTGCCGGTTCTTACGTTGGCTCCATTTTGATGCCACCCGCATTCGGACTTGTCGCCACGCATTTTTCTGTTCATCTTTGGCCGATTTCACTTTCGATTTTCGTTGGATTGTTACTTTTATGCGTGTGCTTGCTAGACTATGTCACGCACAAGAAGCTCAATAAGTCTTACGCCCGCGAACGCGTTCTTGACATTCTCCATGAAGTTTCCATGGAAAGCGTCAAGCGTGAACGTTTAAAGCGCAAGCGGAAGAAAAAACGCTAAGAGGTCCATCATGCAAATAAAACAATTTGTATTTAATCCGTTCGGCGTCAACTGCTACATTTTAGGCAACGACAAAGGCGAAACCATCTTGATTGACCCGAGCGTTAGCAACACCCGCGAACAAGCAGCTCTCGCCGATTACATCAAGAGCGAAAAACTGAAAGTCGTGCGCGTTTTGAACACGCATTTGCATCTCGACCACGTTCTCGGAAACGCGTTCGTGGAACGTACATTTGGCATCAAGGCCGAAGCGCATAAAGACGACACATTTCTCCTCGACCTGCAGCAAGAACAAGCTCAAATGTTCGGGCTTCCGCAAAATGATCCCGCCCCCGCTTTAGGAAAATTTCTAAACGACGGCGACATCATCGAAATTGCAGAAATCCGTTTGCAAGTGATTCACGTTGCCGGGCATTCCCCCGGCGGTCTCGCCTTCTTCTGCGAAAATCCGGGTAAAGTGAACGGACAAGATAACGTGCCTCCGCTCCTTTTTTCAGGCGATATTTTATTCGCAGGCAGCCGCGGACGTAGCGACCTCTACGGCGGTGACGAATACGCTCTCGTAAATGGTATCAAAAACAAACTCCTTAAGCTCCCCGCAGAAACAGTCGTATTCCCCGGCCACGGTCCCAGCACCACCATCGACGACGAGAAAATGTGGTATTAGGGATACTTGCAAATACTACTTCAACCTATTTTTCAAAGCCGAAATTTCTTCTGGAGTCATTCCGAGTTTTTCCAAGTATTTTTCCGTAGCAACAGCCCAATCGGCATCAGCGGCGTCTGCAACCTCAATTCCTTCAGCATGATAGACAGCCCGTAGATTTCTTAAAACAACGGACTTGAAAAAATCCACCTGCTGTCCATTCAAAGCGACTTGCACGCCATCGACAACATGATAGTAGTTGCTAAAAGTTTTTGCATAATCGTCCTGGATTTCTTTGGCAGTCGCACCCATCAACGCTTCTAAAACAGCAATCGTCCAACCCGTACGATCCATGCCATAAGTGCAGTGAACCATATACGGTCCCTCATGCTCAATCATATAACGGAAACCACTTACAAGTTTCTCCTTGAATGGCTTTGAGAAAAATTCTACCGGCATTGCTAAAAAAATTACATTTTGTGTAGAGTAATAGGAAGCTTCATACCCCTTGAATGATTTAGCGTTATTCTCCAAATCGGCCAAATTGATAAACGTGGCAATTCCGGCCTCTTTAGCAAGGGAATCAACAATAAAATTGCGACCAAGACTAAGATCTATGGGACTAGAAGAACGATAAAGTCTATTCTTTCCCATGCCCGTTGTATGGACGTCCCTGAAATTGGCGAACTCGTCAATTGAAAGATTTGGATAATTTTCTTTATACGATCCCATGTATTGCACAAGGCTCATTTGGAGGCCAAACAAAAAGCCGCCTTTATCTTTCATGGATATGACAACTTCTATAGGAGCCGTGACATCGGTTATTCCAAGGACATCAGCCATGTGTGCGTAATGAGCGGTCAAAACAATATTTTCAGAACCTCGGACTGCCGCAATCGCAAACCAAGAAACAGGCACATTATAGACAAATTTAACAACCGGTATTTCGAGAGTGTCATAACCGGCTATAGCCACAGTCACTATATCGCCATAGTCGAATTCAGTCAAGAAAGAATCCGCCGGGTAATCAATATACAAATCGTAAGATAGAAGCCGTCCAAAAGAACTTACTCCAGAACCATCACCCCTGACAAAATTTTCTTTTACTGTATTTCCCGGTAATGTTTGATATTCTGCGGGTGTTTGAACAACAGAAGACGAGTCACTACAGGCAAGAAAAACCTGCGCACAGAAAACTAATATTGCAAAAATCAAGCAAGCCTTTTTCGTCAGAAACATAGGAACCTCGCCTATGGGAGGCGTTCATGTAGAATGTAGTATATTTTAGAGGGGCGAAGACGACATTATTTTCCACTTTGCTCTTAACAAAGAATTATTAAATCGCTATATTGGGAGCATAAGCATTTTTTCTGAAAAAACGAACCTTTTAGAATGTAGAGTATATCAGCCATATTTATGAATTCTTCGCACAACCGTATCAACTGGATTGACGAATTCAAAGGGTTCGTACTTTTGCTAGTCTGCCTTTTTCACATCGAGCAGACATTCCCGAACGCCCTTTTGGGAGCGTGGCACTTGAGCGCTCTGCGCATGTCATCTTTCTTCTTTATTTCAGGCGTGCTTTTCAGCACCAAGCGCTTCAGCAATTTCAAAAGTTACTTTACCCACAAGACAAAAGTTTTGTTAGCACCCTATCTCTACCTTTCATTTCTTTTTTTCGCCATTGATCCAGTCGTTTACAATTTCTCGCTGTACCCGAAATCGCCCACGATGATGGTCGTGAATACCATTCCCGACATCAACAACACATGGCAATACATCTATTGGAACATAGCCAAAATATTTATCGCCGGGAAGTCCTCTGTTGGCGCAGGGCCTCTGTGGTTTGTATTTACTTTATATTCAGTCAGTTTGATTTTCTATCTACTTCATGAGATGTCAAAACGGCAAGTCAATCCAAAGTTGTTTTTTGCAGTCATGTCCATAGAAGGGCTCCTTAGCGGCTGGATTCTGAACAAGAACCATATTCACTTGCCGCTAGGCATTGAACGCGACCTCACAATTCTATTTTTCTTCGGATGCGGTTTTCTTTGCAAAGAACCCATCAAAAAAATCCACAATGCCATTTCTACGGGCGCTCCCCATGCAGCAAAAAACGCAACCATCGTCGCAGCGGTAGGAATCGCAAACTTTATCGCATACGCATTTTTGGAATCGCCAAGCCCGAATTTCAGCATCATGAACAACGACTTGGGCAAAAGCCTCCCCCAGTTCGTTGCAAGTTCCATCACAGGCATTATCGGCCTCATTGCCATGTTCCTACTCGCAAGCAAGATTCCGAACTTTGCGCCCATCCGCGTTTTCAAGGGAATTCTCAGAAACATATCCCGCAACGCGCTTGTGATTCTCGCAGTCCACTGGTGGATTGTCCTGATGCTGCGACTCTTTTTCAGGGAGCAAATCAACCAGCCAGGAATCGCCTACATCGCCATCCCGATTGTCGTTCTGGGCACCATCGCCGCAATCCCGCTATTCCGCTGCAAGCTCTACCGCCTACTCGGCAAAGAAAAAATCAGCGTAAAAGAAAGTTTGAATATTAGGGAATAATTCTCAAGTGGTCTTACACAAGCATGTTCCTGTATCACTCGGCTTTCACGTCATTGGACGTCATTACACTTCGTGCATGACTCTGCGGAAATCAAATGCGAGTCCACAAGTGGCCTCGCGCTTGATTTCCTTGCACGTCATTCCTCTTCGAGGCTTGACACTACGAGTATCAAATATGAGTCCACAAGTGGACTCCTGCTTGATACTCTTGTACGTCATTGTGCAAGCACAAGACTATCGACTCGGTCATATCCATGCAAGCATGGCTGCGACTCTCGTCTTAGACGTCATTGCGAGCGAAGCGAAGCAATCCAAAAACGATCTATACATCGAGTTCAGAGAAAAGATCTTTCCATTGAGGGTTCATTGATTCAATCAATGCTATTTTCTTTTTTCTAGACCCACCTTTTATCTTTTTTTCTCTTTCAATGGCATCAACAACTGAGGTATGTTCTTCGAAATAACCTAATAGCGTAACTTTGTATTTTGCAGTAAATCCCGAGGTCAATGATTTATGTTCTTGCATACGTTTCACTAAGTTCGAAGTCACACCCGTATATAACGTTCCATGCGGCTTATTGAAAAGAATGTAGGTGTATGATTTTTCTTGCATGAAAAGAACATACAAAAATTTTATGGATTGCTTCACCCTTCGGGTTCGCAATGACGTAAGAGCCGAGTGATGCAGAAACATGCTTGCATGTTTCTATATCCGAGGCGTTTCTGTCATGCGCTTGCGCAATGACGTACAAGGCGAGTGCTGCAAAAATGAGCTTGCTCATTTTTATTGCCGAGCCGCAAAGTCATGCGCCTGCGCAATGACGTAAGAAAGTATCAAGTGTGAGGCACAAAATATCTAATTACAAATAGCTCTTGAACTTAGGCTTAGGTTCTTCGGCAGACTTTTTCTTAGGCACGTAGATTTTTACGGCATACACGTTAAAGTCCGTTTCCGCCAAGATATCGCCTTCTTGCAAATCTTCATAGACATCGATTTCAATTTCGACGCCATCGCGTGCAATGCAGCGGATAGAACGGGCAGTCAGCTCCTCACGCAAAAGAGGAACGTCAATGACTTTCTTGTAAGTGCCGTGATGAGTCGTACCAAGAATCCGATTGCAAAGCATGGAAAGAAATGTAGAAAAATAGTGGTTAGTTATGAGTTACTAGTTACTAGTTATGAGTTACTAGTTATTAGTTATGAGTTACTAGTTATTAGTTATTGGTCATTAGTCATTGGTTATTGTTAAGGGTCGCCCTACGGTTTCCTCTAGGATGGTACAATTATTTTCTATCTTAATGGGTAAAGGCGATGCCGGAACAGAGTCCGGCATGACAAGCCCCAAGTCATACCTCAAAGCCACAGACCACTCCTTACTGTCTACCGTCTACTTCCTACTGACTACTAAATCATGGCTCGCGCACGTAAGACTATTACTCCTGATCCGTATGCAAAACCGATAGCGAAACCGCTACCGCCTTCCAAGAGCTTGCCCGGAAAACTCAAGCAGTTCCAGGCGCCCACGCGTGCGGATTTTGACCTCGTGAGTCCTTACGGTGCCGCAGGCGACCAGCCCAAGGCCATCGAAGAATTGACCGAAGGTTTCAAGAACGGCGAACAGTTCCAGACGCTTCTCGGCGTGACCGGTTCCGGCAAGACGTTCACGATGGCAAACGTCATCAAAAATGTTGGCAAACCGACGCTCATCCTCACACACAACAAGACGCTGGCCGCCCAGCTTTACCAAGAATTCAAGTCGTTCTTCCCGAACAACGCGGTGGAATACTTCGTGAGCTACTACGACTACTTCCAGCCCGAAGCCTACATCCCGCACACAGACACGTTCATCGAAAAAGACGCAAGCATCAACGACGAAATCGACAAGCTCCGCTTGCGCGCCACCGCGAACCTCCTCACCCGCCGCGACGTCATCATCGTCGCTTCCGTAAGCTGCATTTACGGCCTCGGCAGCCCCAGCGAATACTTCGACTTGATGGTCCGCATTAAAAAGGGCGACGTTTACGACCGCGACAAGATTCTCCGTGACCTTGTCCACATTCAGTATTCCCGCAACGACTTTAGCCTCGACCGAGGCTCGTTCCGCGTCCGCGGCGACGTCATCGAAGTCCACCCGAGCTACGACGAAGACGGACTGCGCATCGAACTTTTCGGCGACGAAGTCGATCGCCTTTGCCGCTTTAACATTGTCACAGGCGAAGTCATCAAGGAAGTCGAAGAACTGACGATTGCCCCAGCAAAGCACTTTGTTACAAAAGAAGAAAACCGCGCGGGCATGTTGCAACGCATCCAGATGGAACTGACCGACCGCCTCGCCGAACTGGACAAAGAAGGCAAAGTGCTGGAATCGGCACGCCTTTCGAGCCGCACCCGCTACGACATGGAAATGTTGCGCGAAACCGGCATGTGCAACGGTATCGAAAACTACTCCCGCATCATCGAAGACCGCGCTCCGGGCACCCGCCCCTTTACGCTCATCGACTACTTTGGCGATGACTGGCTCTTGATGATTGACGAATCCCACGTGAGCATCCCGCAAGTGGGCGGCATGGCCGAAGGCGACAAAAGCCGCAAAACGACGCTTGTGCAATACGGGTTCCGCCTCCCCTGTGCACTGGACAACCGCCCGATGAACTTCGCAGAATTCGAGTACATGTACCCAAAGCAGGTGCTTTTTGTGAGCGCCACCCCTGGCGATTACGAACTCAAAAAGACAAACGGCGTTGTCACAGAACAGATTAACCGACCGACCGGGCTTTTGGACCCGAAAATCGAGATGTTCCCGATTCAAGGTCAGATGGACGTACTCCTGTACCGCATCGAAGAAGTCGTGAAAAACGGTGACCGCGTGCTCGTCACGACGCTCACCAAGAAGATGGCGCAAGACCTCACGGAGTTTTTCATTGAAGCGGGCATCCGCGCCAAGTACCTTCACTCGGACATCAAGACGCTGGAACGCCACGAACTCATCCGCGGGCTCCGCAGTGGCGAATTTGACGTGCTCGTGGGCATCAACCTCCTGCGCGAAGGCCTCGACCTCCCCGAAGTGAGCATGGTCGCCATACTCGACGCCGACAAGGAAGGGTTCCTCCGCAACTACCGCAGTCTCATCCAGACGATGGGCCGTGCAAGCCGCAACGTAAACGGCACGGTGCTCCTTTTCGCCGACAACATGACCGAAAGCCTGCAAAAAGCTATCGACGAGACAAACCGCCGCCGCACTTTGCAAGAGGAATTCAACGCCGAGCATCACATCACCCCGAAGTCCGTCACCCGCAAAATCGAAGTAGATTTGCGAATCATCGACCCAACCGGCATAGACGAGAGTGATGACGTCATTCTGAGTGAAACAGAGTGGAACGAAGAATCCAGTGACGAGTCTCTAGTAACTAGTAACTCTGAACTAGGAACTAATTTTGGCATCCGCCCGATGGAACCGCTGCAACCGTCGAATTTTAGACGACAACTGCACAAGGCGAGAGTTGCGACCAACGAAGTTGGGCATAACCAAGCTGCGTCAACTCCATCTAAAAGTTCTTCCAAACTCGCCGATTTGGAACGCCAAATGAAGGAAGCCGCAGCCCGCCTCGACTTCGAAGAAGCCGCCCGAATCCGCGATATTATACGCTCCATGGACGGCTAAAATTCGGTTTCTCTTACAATATCATTGTGACATTCGTCAAATTGTTCCAGCAACCAAGAAAACATGCCATTTTTTTTTGTATTTTATAAAAAAAACTAAATAATTAGTGCTTTTTTTCAGTATTTTGTTTATTTTAATCCAAAGACTACACAAAAAGGGTATTCAAATGAGTTCTAAGTTCGTAACACCATTGCTTTTGAGCACCGCTCTCTCTTTGGGAGCATTAAGTTTCATTGCTTGCGGAGACGACCCTAACCCAGGAATTCCGCCCACAGGAACTCCTTCGTCATCGTCCACCTATATTCCTCCTGACACTACACCAGAAACCGCATTAACGGCAATCGTTTTTAATGACATGGGTGTCAGCTCAACCCTTCTAACGAAGGTCAAGTTTAAAGGTTCCATTACCCTCGACTTGAGCGATTCGAATACCGTTGCCGATATTAATGCCGTGCGCTTCACGGACATCAAGTTCGACATTGTCAATACAAGCCATACGAGTAGCGGCAAGGCCGAAACAATCGTCCCGTTGGATTTCAACAGCCAGGCACTCACCACGGTAAACCTTGCTGAAGTCGGTCTCTACACAGACCTCGATGCAAACTATTCCGAATGCGGGAATTATCTCCTGATTGTCACAGCAAAGGCAACAGACGGAATCCTCGAATCCGTTTCTAGAGATACCATTCCGTTCGAACGCCCCATTGAAAAATGCCAAGTTCCGGAAAGCTCTTCTAGCGAAGTTGTCGTTCCAGGCGCACCGCTCGACACCATCAGCATCAAGGTTAACACCAAGACCGACAAATGCTTGAGCATTGCTACGGGCCTCGCCTCTGCCGAAGCAACCGGCGACATCTGCTTTAAGACCGTCGGCTCTGCTGGTAGCGTCCAGCTTTCCAGCACCACAGGCCTCAAGTTCGCCGTTTATAGCAACACGAGCAACGATACTCGCCTTGACGACTGGAGCAAGAACTACCTGCCGGATAATCCGACAACGGATTCGTTCCTCTACCTCGACGGTTCCCTCAAGGAAGTCTTCCCTGATTTCTTGAACGAAGTTGACGTATTCTTCGTGGCAATCGGCCCGAAGTACGTCCGCAACTCGGGTTCCGCAACCGACTTCTACGCATTCGTAGTCTCGGAATTAGGAACTGCAGACACCAACGGAGACATCACCTTCACGTTGCTAGTCTATAAAGCCAAATAACCCTTAAAATTGTGTTAGAGCCCTCCCCTACGGGAGGGCTTTTTTCATTATGTCATCCCGACGGCCTGACCCCCTCTGTCATCCCGCCTAAGCCTGCCCCGGACATGTTCCGGTGTGCTGGGATCTCCTTTTCATTTTTCTATCTTTGCGCCGTAAACATTAAAATGGAGTAAATCATGCTCAAGAAGCTTTCCAATTTCCCCGGCATCAAGGGACCCGTCGTCACCATCGTGATGGACGGTTTTGGCATCACCGATAAGGTCGAAGGCAACGCCATCAAGGCTGCCCGCACCCCGACTCTCGACAACCTCTTCAAGATGTACCCGAACGTGCTCCTGAAAGCTCACGGCCGCGCCGTGGGTATGCCGACCAACGAAGACATGGGTAACTCCGAAGTGGGCCACAACGCCATCGGTGCTGGCCAGGTCTATAACCAGGGTGCAGCCCTCGTGCAGGACGCAATCGTCTCCGGCGACATCTTCGGTCGCGACGCCTGGAAGGAAATCGCCTC
>JAFWRL010000044.1 GCA_017520105.1 Fibrobacter sp. | reverse complement strand
ATCTTGAAACGAAAATAAATTTTCGACAAGATTGGATTGCGACATCCTTCAACGAACAATGGGCAAAGCCCATTTCCCGTACTAAAGTACGGAGTTTCAGTAGCCGCAGACCCCGAAGGCGTACAAATAGTACGACGAGGGGTCGAGAACGCCGCTATGCGAAGCTTAGACATTAAAAATGTTGGATAATCAAGCAAGACAAGGCGCGAGTCTCCCGTAGCGTACTAATTGTACGTGAGGGAGCGAGCAACGCAGTATTGCGCCGATTAGGCAACATTTTTACCCGTGGTAGAGCTTGCTCGTCTGATAATTCGGTTCCGACGTGAGGTTCACGCCAAGGCGACGGAACACGCCGACATCGACCTGCGAGAGGATTACGCTGGAATGGACTTCGCTATGGCGGAGTTCCGGGAGCTTTTCAAGAGCAATCTTCGCATTGTAATCCGTCAAGGCGCAAACAGAGAGGGCCACCAGAACTTCGTCCATGTGGAGGCGCGGGTTGTTGTGGCCGAGCTGCTTTGTCTTGAGGTTCTGAATCGGTTCAATGACCATTGGCGAGAGCAAACGCACTTCGTCAGGAATCTTCGCAAGGTGCTTCAACGCGTCGAGCAACGCTGCAGAAGAAGCGCCGAGGAGCGAGGAAGTCTTGCCCGTGATAATCGTGCCATCGTTCAGTTCAATCGCGACCGCAGGCCCGTTCGTCTCTTCAGCCTTGGCAACTGCGGCAACAGCCACCTTGCGATCCGTCGCACTGATGTGGGCCTGTTCCATCACGAGTTCGAGCTTATAGACCTGATCCTTTTCGGCATTGCCCTTGCGGACTTGGCACAAGGTATTGTAGTAGCGACGGATGATTTCAGCATTGGCAGCTTCGCAAACAGCGGCATCATCAATGATACAGTTACCAGCCATGTTCACGCCCATGTCCGTCGGACTCTTGTATGGAGATTCGCCGAGAATCCGCGTAAAGAGAGCGTTCAACACCGGGAAGATTTCCACGTCGCGGTTGTAATTGATGGTCATCTTACCGTAAGCTTCCAAGTGGAACGGGTCAATCATGTTCACGTCGTTTAAGTCAGCAGTTGCCGCTTCGTACGCGAGGTTCACCGGATGCTTGAGCGGAATGTTCCAAATCGGGAACGTTTCGAACTTGGCATAGCCAGCCTTGACTCCGCGCTTGTTTTCGTGGTAAATCTGCGAAAGGCACACGGCCATCTTTCCACTCCCCGGGCCCGGAGCGGTCACCACCACGAGTTCGCGAGTGGTTTCAACAAATTCATTCTTGCCGTAACCGTCATCGCTTACGACCAAAGGAATATTGCTCGGATAGCCCGCAATCGGATAATGGCGATAGACCTTGAGTCCAAGGGACTCCAGCTTCTTCTGGTAAGCGACAGCACTCGGCTGTTCTTGCCAGCGGGTCAGCACCACGCTGCTCACATAAAGACCGTAACCACGGAACGCGTCAATCAAACGGAGCACGTCCTGATCGTAGGTGATTCCCAGGTCGCCACGGACCTTGTTCTTTTCGATGTCACTAGCATTGATGGCAATGATGACTTCGGCCTTATCCTTGAGCTTTTCAAGCATGCGGATTTTGGAATCGGGAGCAAAGCCCGGCAAGACACGGCTTGCGTGATGGTCATCAAAAAGCTTACCACCAAATTCGAGATAAAGTTTTCCGCCAAATTTAGAGATTCGTTCCCGAATTTTTTCAGATTGAGTTTTTAGATAAGCATCGTTATCAAAACCAACTTTAAACATATAACAAATACCATTTTGAGAGTTTTCACAATTATAAAAAAATACAAACCACCATCTCAAGTCCAAAAAAATATTTTTTTGCCATATTTTTAAATTTAGTCTCGAACCATGTTTACCTACCGCTACAGAGAACTCGCCGTAGCCCTCGAAAAAAAGGGTGAAGTTCGTTCTGCACTCGCCAAAACGCTCCGAGTGAACCCCGAGGAGATTTTCAACCTCGAAGTGGAACGTTTTTCGTTGGACTGTCGGCGCAAAGGAGACTTACGCTGGTCTTACAACGTGGTTTTCGATTTGAAGCGGAAAGTTCGCGCCACCGGGAACAACGCCCGCGGGCTAATTGAGTCCAAGCGCGAAATCAGGAACCTCGACGCAGAACCAGGCAACAGTACCGTTCCGATGCCAAGCCATGT
>JAFWRL010000043.1 GCA_017520105.1 Fibrobacter sp. | reverse complement strand
TATCAAGTCTGCAAAGACCATCGTTTGGAACGGCCCTGCAGGCGTGTTCGAATTTGAAGCCTTCGAAAAGGCTACCAAGGCTATGGCCGACGCAATCGTCGAAGCTACCGCTGCTGGCGCAATCACCGTTATCGGTGGTGGCGATACCGCTACGGCTGCCAAGAAGTACGGCGCCGACAAGAAGGTGACCCACACCTCTACGGGTGGTGGCGCTTCCCTCGAACTCCTCGAAGGCAAGGTTCTTCCGGGTGTTGCAGTGCTCACTGACAAGTAATTCAAAAACAAATTTTGAATTTTATAGGAGTCCTCATCGCGAGGGCTCTTTTTTTGCGCTTGTGCAAATTCCTGGGTTTGTAAAGGCTCTGCATTTTTTGCAGGGTCTTTTTTTACATGTCGTTTATTATATTTCTTAATATGAATAGATTTTCTTTTTGTGCATTTTTATGTGCGGCATGTTTTCTTATCGCCTGCGGTGACGGATCATCGAATGATAAATCCTCTTCCCGTGTAAAGTCTAACTCTCGCTCGCCGAACGAAACTGTTGCATCTCAACCATCCTCTGTCAAACCTAGATCTTCTAGTGTTGCTCAAATTACCGTTGACCCGTCAACGGTGACTAAAGGCTCTATAAAGGACTCTCGCGATGGTCAGTCCTACAAAACAGTCACCATCGGTTCCCAAACGTGGATGGCTAAAAACCTGAACTACAAAACAGCGAACAGCAGTTGCTTCAGGGATAAAGTGTCTAACTGCAACAAATTCGGTCGTCTTTACACGTGGGATGCTGCAACAGCGGCTTGCCCTAGCGGATGGCACTTGCCGACAAAGGCTGAGTATGAGACGTTGTTCGCCGCTGTCGGAGGCGAATCTACAGCGGGAATAAAACTCAAGTCAACAAGCGGATGGCGTAATGGCGACAACGGTACTGGTGAATACTCGTTTTCTGCGTTGCCTGCTGTTTACAAGAGCTTCAACGAGGGCTTCTTTGCGTTCTTCTGGAGTTCTACAGAGTACAGTGACGATGAAGCGTACTACATGAAGTTGTTCTACGACTACGACGGTGTGTTCCTGTATAACGACGACAAGAGCGTCTTGAAGTCTGTTCGTTGCATTAAAGACTAGCAATTCCCTGGCAAACCATAAGCTATGCTTATTTGCCTTGTTCGTCTTGCTTGGGTTCGGCGGTTTCGTCGTGTTCCTCGATGTTAGAGACTTTGGTGAACCAGTAGTCTTCGCTGTTGATGGAACTCATGTTGCCGATGAGGGCGTCTAAGTCGAGGTTCTTTATGTCGGTGTTTTCGTTAGGCATGGTAAGAATATATATTTTTATACAAGATGGCGATGCTGACTTGGTCGGCATGACTGTATAAAAAGGAGATGCCCGATCAGGTCAGGTATGACAGTGGGAAAGGTGGTTTTTATGTCGATTGCTGAAATTTCAAAGAAGTTCCATGCGGATAAGCGCGGCAACTGTGCGATGTCTGTGGCTTACGGCTATGCTCGTACGACGGGCAAGTCCGAGGAAGAGGCGGTGAAGGCGGCCGAAATGTTCCGTACTTTTGGTGGTGGCAAGGCTCCGGACGGTTTGTGCGGGGCGCTCTATGCTGCTAAGATGATGCAGCCGGACCATGCTGAATCAATCGAGGAATTCTTTAAGCGCGGGGCGCAGGGCTGCACCAAATGTCAGGAAATCCGCCCGAACAAGGTTATCCCGTGCAACCGCTGCGTGGAACTCGCCGGCGAAGCGCTGGATTTTTTAGAGAAGTAATTGGTTTTTGCGTAAGGTGACCCCGTCCCCATACGCGGATCATGACCACATAAGCACTAAAGTGCTAAGTGGTCAAAGAGAATAAATCCGGGTGACAATGAAAAGGGCTCTGTGCGGGGGGACAACGTGATGCTGTCATGCCGGCCTCAGTGCCGGCATCGGTTGTTCTATGTAAACAACTGGCCCTGCAGCGGTCAACTACTTCACGTTCAACAAATCGTTTTCCCAGGCTTCCTTTTGCTTGCGGAGCTTCTCGAGGGATTTGTCATCGGCTGCGCTCTCGTCGCGGGTTTGCATGAGCTGCTTGTAGCTTTCGGCGAGTTCGCTTGCGTGTGGGTAGTCGGGAGCGAGCTTTTCGAGCGCCTCTAAAATGGCTTCGTCGGAATATAGGCGGGCAATCCCTTCCAGCGAACGCTCGACATACTTCTGGATTTCGTTTTCGCGTTTAAATTCATCGGCTTCAGCAAATTCGAGGGGCAGAATCTTGTCTATCCAGTCCGCTTCGGCGGTGTAAAGTTCGTTGTCTTCGGCGATGGCGTCTTTGTGCTTATGCAATTCCATTTGCGTTTTTAGGAATGGACGGTAGCTTTCCGGGTCGATTTTTATCGAATTGCGTTCGGCAAAATCAGCCAAATTCCGTAAATTTCCCTCGGAAGGGCTGTTCAGCAGGCATTCCTTAAGTACAGCCAGCTGGTCTTTGGGTGGTAGGCGCTTGAACGATTCCGAACGGGTGGTGTTGGCGCGGATTCTCAGGCGCAAAATGCGCAAGAGCAATAACATCATGGCTGCAAAAAAAACAATGGACCAATTCATGGGCGAAAAAAATAGAAATTCCGCTGGGAAATGATTAGAATCACAGATAGATTATGGATAAAAGAGGGGCAAAATTAGCGGATTTCTCAAAAAAAACTGTTTTTACATATATTTTGCAATACTAAAAGACACTATTTGAAACTAATTGGTTTATATTTAGGTGGAATTGTTGTTACCTATTTTTAGGTGGAGATTGGAATATATGAAAATGAATAAGTGGGTCCTGTTGGGCTTGATGGCGGGTAGCGCTACTTTGGCTCAGGCTCAAAACAAGGATGTCCGTACACTTGATATTATTATACGAGACTTTCAGCCGAATCATTCGGATTTCGAGAACTTTTCCGAAGAAGCGGTGGTATATAAGGATGCCATTTATAACTATATCTTCCCGGCGAATCCTGCTTCTCCTGCCAATGGGCTTGGATCGAAGAACTTTGGCTACGATGACATTTGGTATAGCTTGGAAAACCCGTCTTTGGGTAATTTTGTGCATAGTTCCTGCGGTAACCGTGCTTCTGATTTTGTGAACAAGGCTAGGGGTATTCCTGACTATTTATCTACTGTGCTGGGTGCTCCGCGAATGGGTTCGGGTGTTCCTATCGGTAAGGACGGCTACCCGATGTATCCGAACCCCTATTTGCCGGTTTATTTGCAGACGACATCGGCTTATGCTGCGCAATACGAGGCCGCCAATGCGACCATGTGGAATAGCGGCAATTTGCAGAATCTTTATAACATGGGTGATGCCCAGAAAATCAACAAGTTGGTGAGTGATTATCCTGACTTGGTCGATGAATATACTAGGGTTTATTATGCCAACGACGGCCAAAAAGATGCCGGCGTCTTGATGTATGGCGAATGCGAACAATCTACGGAAGCTGGCATTACCCAGCGCGGTTACGCCAACGCTTCCGATGAAGTTAAGGGCTTCAAATGCAGGGGCGGCAAGATGCTTTGGGTAAACCCGGTCTTCTATACGCCGGGCATGGTCCAGCCGTACCTCTTGTTCCCGGCTCCAGTTGAAGGCAAGATTGACATGTATAAGGCCGTCATCAATAGGCAATTGGATGCTAATGGCGCTCCCATGAACTTGTGCGACAATACGCATTTTGAAGAGTGGTTCAACGATGTTCCGGGTGTAAATTTGCGCATCAATACGACGATGGATATTCCGCCTGATGGTGCCGGCTCGAAATACTACGTTTATGACCACAACTTCAATAACGGTGGTTATTCTCCGCTGGATTCCATCGACCCTGTTTCAAGAGCCTGGATGGGCGAGGCCGCATGTAATCCGCAAATGCAGGAACCTTTCAACAAGGAATGCAAACAGTTCGGTCCACAGTCGCTCTCGATTTTCTGTCCGCCGTATAACTATAAGTGGGCCGCTTCACAGGCAGATTACAAGAAGTTGAGCACGGACTCCCTTTGCTATGACTGGCTCTCTTATGGCGGCCCGCGTGCGGTCAATGTCGGTGGTTCCAACAATAGTGCCGCTCTCCTTGCCGCTACGAACTATGGCGCAGCCCATAGGGCTAATGGTTCGGTCAATGGTAAGAATTATGACTTGACAATCGGTATGAAGCATCTCCGTAACTACGCCTTTACGATGATGGGTTATGCGAGTTTCAAGTACAAGCAGTCCAACCAGACTCCGCTACATGAAGTGTTCGAATTCTCCGGTGACGATGACATGTGGATTTTCGTGGATGGCGTGCTTGTCGTGGATTTGGGCGGTGTGCATAACGCTGCTCCGGGTAAGGTCGATGTCGAAATTTTGGCCAAGAACAACCATGGTTGCCATCCGGGCGAACCGCTTTCGCTTTATTCCAACTGCAACGGCAACGACCCGAATACCGGTTGGGCCGATGGCTCCTGGCATCATTTGCACTTCTTCTACGCGGACCGCCAGTCTGATGGTTCCAACATTTACATCCGCACCTCTCTTGCCGAACTTGCTCCGTCTCGCTATGGTCAGCCACAGGTGAACGATGTCGTGGTGAAGGTTGATGGTGATGGTGTCGCTCATAACAGCATGTACTTGACGGTCCCGCTGGCGGATTCCAGCCTTGCTGCTATCAACAATCCGAACGTCCCGTCGATTCTTGTGCAGCGCGATGTGCCTGTGAAGACTCCGGATGGTCGCGATTCCCTTGTCACTATGGTTTATGGATATTATGTGACTTCGATGACAGGGCCTATCGACAAGGGCGCCTTGGGACAGATGTATCAGTTTGAAGGTGTCGTGAAGGATGGTGCCGGCAATGTTATCGATGGTGGACTTTTGGGTGGTGACCGCGTTGCCTTTAACGTGCCGTGGAGCCAGCCTTTGCAGGACGGCGGTAACGAAGGAAACTACCCCGATTATGTCTGGAACCAGATGATGGCCTGGTCAACATTGGTCAATTTCCATGTCGCGTCTTCTACGGGCAAGCGTGTGGAAGGCTTTGACGAAAAGGAAAAGTGGGGTAAGATTTCTTATACTGCTGTTGCTGTCGTGAAGGTTATTCCTGATGATGCGGCTATTGACCGTCCTGACTTTACGGAAGAATCCAAAAAGTTGACTGACATGGCCGGTAGCGGAACGCTCCCGCCGGACATGACGGCTGACCTCGTGTTGACTCCGATTCCTGCTGTAAGTGGCACCGACCCGATAAAGTGGGCTACGGATAACGCTGAACAGAATATGGCGTCCGGCGGTCATGGGGCTTCTGTCGTTTCGAACGGCGTTGTTTATGGTGCTGCTCAAGAAACCAATTCGACACTATGCTATAGCGATGGATCTACCAACGTTTCTAGCCAGTCGAGCAATGAATCTTGCACAAGATGGGCGTTCCCGACAACGCAGCCGTTCCATGTAAAGATTCGCGTGTTCGACCATCTTGGCCATTATGTGAACGAGTACAGCAAGAAGGTGACGGGTGATGATTTCACCAAGGCTTTGGCTGGTATGCGTGCTGGTACGGCGGGCAATGCTGCATCTTCTGTCTCTTGCCAGAGTAGCACTGGTGAAAGTTTGCCGATGTATGGAACGACTGGCGCTATGCTTGCAACAATCAAGATGTATCCGGTAACGGATAAGGGACGCTTGCTTGCGACGGGGCCGTATGTGTATCAGATGACGGTCGTGAAGGAAGCGTATGAATACTGCTACATGAGTAACGGTAATGCCCCGACGACGATGACGATGCCGTTCCAGCGTACGACGGAAACGATTAGACGCGGTTACCGTAGAACGCAGAGAAAGTAATACTTTTCAGGAGAGATTGATTCACTCCGCGGCGGATGCGCTGCGGAGTTTTTTTGTGCCAACGGCGCTGCTAATTGCACTCAACCGACTGCGTTTTGCTGACTGCGTTTTGCTGAATGCGTTTTGTTAACGGCACTGCCAACTGCGCCGGCTAGTAACTTAGTAATGCGAAGGGTTCCGCATCGGTGATGCGGACGCGAAGCGTTTTCCCGGCAGGGAATGAACCCTGGAGTGCGACGGGGCGGTAGGCTTCGTTGCGGGCAATCGTTGTGCCGCTGCGGTGGCCGGGCTTTTCGGTAATGACCGTGCATTCATCGCCAATCCATTCGCGGTTGTTTTCGAGTGCAATTTGCTGGAACGTCTCGGCGAGAATCGCGGAGCGTTCGTGCTTGACCGTGTCGGGGACTGCTATGCTTGCTGTTGCGTGCGGCGTGTTGCTTGTTGTTGATTCAAAATGCGCGCTGTTTATTGAGGCTTCAAGATGCGCGGCGACGGTGCCGGGCCGTGCGACGAACCGGGTGATGTTGCACACGGTCGGGCGAGTTTCTTTCAAAAGCTCAAGCGTGTCGTTGAAGTCTTCTGCCGTCTCGCCGGGGTAGCCGACAATGAGGTCTGTGCTGAGAGTGAACTTGCTGAAGCGCTCCGTGAAAGCATGGGCGAGGGCTGCATAGTCGCGTGCTGTGTGGCGACGGTTCATCGCTTTGAGAATTCGCTCGCTCCCGCTCTGGACGGGAATGTGGATAAACTTGTAAACACGTTCGTCTGTGAAACAGTCGAGCAATGCTTCTTGATAACCGAGAACGTGGCGCGGGTTGCCCATGCCGAGACGGATGCGGTAATTCCCGTTCACATGTGTTAAAATGCGCTGCGTGAGTTCGGCGAGGTTTGTGCCGATGTCAAAGCCGTAACAGGCGCAGTCTTGGCCGGTGAGCTGGATTTCAAGGCAACCGTCATCGACGAGCGCTTGGACTTGATTGACGATGGCGTTTGGCGCAAAGCTATGGAGGCGCCCTTTGACGAGGTGCGTGCTGCAGAAGGCGCAGGCGTCGAGGCAACCTTCTTCGATATTCACGATGCCGACGAATGGCGATTCGCGAAGGACGTTCTTGTGGCGAGTGATTGCTTCGTCGCGTTCGCTAGTACGGTCTTGTGTTACGTTACCCGAAATAGAAATAAATAGCGGGTCGTTTTCGAGATCCGAAAGCGTTGTGAATTGCACCTGGGGGACGACTCGAATTGCTTCTTCGCGAAAGTCCTTGGGGGCGCAACCCGTGATGTAGATGGGAACGTCAGGGTAAGAGCTTGCCGCTCTACGCAGGAGTTTTAAAGCACCCGTATTCCCCTTCACCGTGCAGACGTTTAAATAAAAAGCTTCAAGTTGTGCGGGCGTCGCGACACTTCTATCCGGAAATTCAAATGAGACTTCATGTTTTTTCGAGAGAATGCGTGCGATTTTTTCGCCATCGCCGAAGTTGGCGGCACAGCCTTGGCTTATGACCACTATCATCTTGTGAATTTTTCCAGCGTGATGCCTGGATAATAGTGCGTTAGAATTTGTATGTAACTTTGGCCGGCCTGTGCACGTGCGCGTGCTCCCATTTGGCAGAGCCCAACACCGTGCCCGAATCCTTTACCTTTGAGAATCCACTTGTCGCCGCTATTTGTAATGTGGAAAAAGCAGGAGGGGAGAATAGTTGAGCCGCGTTTGAACAACCAACGAATCTTGTCGGCTTTGCACGTGAAGGAGCCGTTGTTGGTGACGATTTCGAGCGTGTGGATGCGCCCGCTTGCGAGCGTGTCTAGAATGTGCATCGACTTGATGCTCGAAAAACTGGGGACGTTCGCTTTGGCTTCCTTTGCATTTATCTGGAATAAATCGCGGAGTTCGTCTTCGTCGAATTCGCGGACCCATTCGGTGTAGCTCGATTCCTTGCACCATGGAGTTCCGTCGGGGCGTAAATCAGGTTTGCTCTTGAGATAAGGGTGGTCCGGGCGTCCCCATGTGGCAACGCCTTCGGTTTGCCCTCCGCAGGTCGAGTGGTAATATGCCGTGATGAATTGACCGTCGTATGTCATCACGACACCTTCCGTTTCGCGGACGGCTTTGTCTGTAATGTCGGTCGCACTTTGCAAACCTTTGTAAACCTGATCGCGGGTGTCTGCGTAAATGTCAAAGCCGTGCGAATGGCGGCTTCCGAAGTGCTTGTAAGCGTAAGTACGAGCCGCGACAGCTTGAGCCTTGAGCGCTTCGAATTTAGATTCGTCGAGCTTGCCGATTTCGTAAGGGAGTACTCCTCGCAGATAACCTTCCATGTCGATGGAGTTGATCGCAGTGAGTTTGTTTCCGTTGGCTGTGATAGTGAATTCGCCTTCGTAGCAAGCTCTGTTGAGTGACGCTTTGTCTGTAGCGATGGCGATGCATCCGTCAACGGCCTTGAATACGCGGTGGTCTGCGGTTTGCTGGCGCTTGCCTTTTGCCTTGATTCTGATTTTTCCTCGCGATGCGGTGATGTGCATTTCTTCGCCTTTTTGGCGAACGTAAATGTTCGGAACACCGACAAACACGCCCACTTGAATTGGACGGTCGAGATCGCGGGAAATCTTTTGAGGAAGGATGTCCTGCTCGGATACGTTGTTTGCTTCTATGGGGTCGTTGTCGGCTGCATGCGTCGAATCAGCTAAAGACAAAGTCGCCAAGATAAGTGGCGACATTGCTAGCGCTAATGCAGAAAATAGCCGACGAAGATCCATGAACCTTATTTCTTTTTGAGCTTGGCTTGGGTTTCTTTTGCCATCTTGCGGAGCTTGGACTGGTTCATCGTTCGGTCTGATGTCGAAATCTTATCGACAAAGAGGTCGCCGTTCAGGTGGTCGCATTCGTGCTGGATGCAACGGGCGAACAGACCTTCGCAGTTATGAATTTCCTGGGCTTCGCCGTTGATGTCAAAGTAACGCACCGCGACCTTATCCGGACGGACGACATTGCAGAAAATATCCGGAAGCGAGAGACAGCCTTCTTCGTAATCGGTAGGCTTTGCGTCCGGTTCAGCTTCCCATTCCGGGTTGAACATGATGTGCGGGCGCGGTTCCTCTTCGTCTGGAATGGCGGTATCGATGACCACGAGCCGGATGTTCTTGCCAATCTGCGGTGCCGCAAGTCCACAACCGGGAGCGTCGTACATGGTTTCGAGCATGTCCTTTGCGAGCTGGCGGAGTTCCGGTGTGATTTCGGTGATGGGTTCGCATTTTTTGCGAAGCACCGGGTCACCGTAAATTCTGAGAGGGAGAATGGCCATGATTACTTCTTTTCTTCGACTTTAGCGGAGGTGTCGTTGTTGATGACGCGGAGAATGGCAGCCTTTTCGAATTCGATGGTGGAAGTACCTGTGCGGAGCGTGATGATGTTTTCTTCCATGGAAGCGATAGTGCCGATGATACCCGCGGCGGTCATGACTTTGTCACCCTTCTTGAGCTGCTTGCGCATTTCGTCCATCTGCTTCATTTCTTTCTGCTTCGGGCGGATGAAGAAAAGCCACATCACCACAAAGAGGAGAATGAGGGGGAGGAAGCTTGCGAGTGCACCCGGCTGTTCGGGCTGTGCAGCGTCCTGGGCAAAAGCGGCGATGGAGGATAGGGTCACGAGAAGTGCAGAGAGTTTCATAATAAACCTTTTTGGGGGGTGAATGTTTTGTTCAACGTAAAAATAGAAATTTTTGATGCACTGGATTCTTCGGCTACGCCTCAGAATGACGTTTAAAGCATAGAACGCTTGTGGCCACTCGGCTTACGCATTTGTCTTACCGCCTACTAACTTCTTGTCCAGCAGTGGGTAGATGCGGTTGAGTTCGAGGAGGCTTAACAATCTATCGAAATCGGCTGAGAATTTTTCGATGAATTCTAGCCCTGGCAAATCGTTGTTTTTTGTAGATGTTTGGGGTGCTGCTTGCAGCAATCGCTTTTGAAGAAGCGATTCTAGGTTTCGCATCGTGAGCGTCATTCCGTACATGGAATGTTTTGTCTGCGCGGCAAGATCTGTTGTCTTGACGGCTATGAGCCCGTTCGGTTGTAGTTCCCCTTTTTCGCTTGCTGTTTTGACGAATGCTGAGAGTACAGCTTGCTCTGTAAGCGATAGAATGTAGTGCGAAGTATTCTTGTAGATAGCTCTAAGCCGGAGCATATCGTAAAGGAGCTCGATGAGTTTTTCGTTTTCGATTGTAAGCGATTCGGCTTGCAGGCGGATTAGCTTGAAATCTTGTAAAATGATCAATAGTTTGTATGTTTCGATTGAAGGCAGATTCGAAAAATTCTTAAGCTGATCCTTGATTGTTTTTAAGCTGATTAATTTATCTTCAGATTTTGCAAGAATGAATAAAAGTGACGGGAACGATGTGATAAATTCTTTCTTGCGCTTGTTTTCTTTTGCAATGCGGTTGCGCTGCGTTAAAAAGGAAATGATGGATTTCATCCAAATAGGCTGTTTTGCCATTGTTTCCTGGAATAAGCTTTGCGTGATGACTTCGATTTCGCTGTTTTCTTCGGCGCGAACCGTATATTCCAGGGGTTCGCCTTCGACAAGACTCATTTCGCCGAAAGTGGAACCCGGTCCCAATGTCTTTACTTGGATATAGTTTTGTTCGTCCTTGTATGTGGCGATAAGGGTCCCTTTTTTGACGATGTAGAAGGAGTGGGGTGTGTCTCCTTGCATACAAAGGATTGTTCCGGCTTCGATTTCCATTAGACTGTCCCCTTGATGTTCTGTTCGTATTTTAAAGCCGTTTCGTAGTAGTTTATTTTTTTCAAATCAAGAGAAAGAAGGTGATTCCCTTTTTCGATAAACCACTCGAATTGCTGTATTTGGAGCCAGTCGGCGACGTTTATTGGAATATTGCGCTCGTTGAAAAATGCAATCCAGTCCGTTGCGTCCTTAGAGGTGCCGTTTTCTAAGGTCGAAAGCAATACAAGAATTCTTTTTTGCTGGAGCGTGAGGCAAAACGGCCCCCAAGGCTTGTTCAAATCCTTTGCTTTCTGGTAATCAGAGAAGATTCCGAGAAGGTATGGGTTTGGAATGGTAAGGCAGGTCTTGCCGCCGTGGAAAACAACCAGCTTGCGACGGATAAGTGCCTTTAGGGCTTCGGATGCAGCTGGTATGGGGGTCTTGGTTAGCCATGAAAATTCTTGCAGCAGAGCGTTTGTCTGCAAAAAGTCGTCGCTTTTGTAGAACTTGCAGAAAGAGGCGAGGCTTGCAAGTGTGTTGTCTGTCTTTGCCGAGCGGATGGATTCGTTGATTTTTCGCGTTCTTGCGGAAATCGCCTTGATAACGGCCAAAAGCCATACGGGGAGGCTCTTTAGCTCGGATTCCAGACACTCATTGTCGATAATTGTGATGGATGAATCAACTGTAGCTTGGAAAATATAGCGGACGCTCTCGCGTTCGAGAAGGGCGCCTACGCCCACGAGATTTCCGGGAAGAATCCGAAAAACGATCTTGTTGTTTGCCTTGGGGTCAAGTGCAACAAGTTCACCCTCGTTTAAAAGGATGATTTTCTTTTCTTCGTCCTGCGGAGAAGATACAACAAAACCCGCCTTCACGCGGAGTTGCGTGGGCGGGATAATTGTTTTTCGGGAATCCCGCGTAATCATCGGGAATTACCGCCTTGAAGTCCGGCTAATTAAGCCTGACGTTCTTCGATACGTGCAGCCTTACCGCGGAGGTCGCGCATGTAGTAAATGCGAGCCTGGTGGACCTTGCCGCTACGTTCGACAACGATGGAGTCGATGCGCGGGGAGTTGACCGGGAAGATACGTTCGACAGCCACGGAACCAGACATCTTGCGGACAGTGATGGACTTGCCGATGCCGGAGTTCTTCTGCTGAATAACGACGCCCTTGAACGGCTGGATACGTTCCTTGGTACCTTCGATAACCTTGACGTTAACGGTAACGGTATCGCCAGCGCGGAATGCCGGAAGGTCGGTCTTCAAATTTTCATTCTGGATTGCTTCAATGTTCAGGGACATAATGTGTACCTCGTTATTATTTGTCGCCAAATGTAGTATTTTTTTCAAAGTTTTTAAAGATGTCGGGGCGTCTTTCTTTCGTTCTTTTTAACGATTCTTGGCGTCTCCACTCTGAAATGTTCTTGTGATGGCCCGAAAGCAGCACTTCGGGCACCTTTTTTCCTTCGAATTCCTCGGGTCGGGTATATACCGGCCAGCCCAAAACGCCTTGTGCGAAGGAGTCGGTTTCGCCGGATTCCTTGTGGCCGAGAGCCCCGTCCAAGAGACGCACAACTGCGTCCGTGACGAGCATCGCCGGAAGTTCGCCACCGCTCACGACAAAATCTCCGATGGAAATTTCCATATCGACTTCGCTTTGGCGGATACGGTCATCGATTCCCTTGTAATGTCCGCAGACTAAAACAAGGTGGTTTTCTTGCGAGAGTTCCTTTGCAATCTTGTGGGTGAAGGGGACGCCATCTGCCGTGAGGTAGATGACTTTTCCGCCGTCTTCCTTGACGCCCGTGCTGCGAATCGCCTTCGCAAGCGGTTCGGGTCGGAGAACCATGCCCGGTTCGCCACCGTACGGAACATCATCGACCTGCCCGTAATCGTTGATGGCGAAGTCGCGCAGATAAACTGTATTGAACTCGAACAAGCCTTTTGCCTGGGCGCGGCCCATGATAGAACTCTTCATGGGGGCGAACATTTCGGGGAAGATGGTAATGCAGTCGATTTTCATCGTTCCTCCGGGCAAAGGGATTTTAAATATTCGCTGTCGCAAACAATGAACTTTCCTTCGTCGTTGATTTCCTTGACGCAATCGTCAATCCAAGGGGCGAGGATGGACTTGCTGCTGAATTCGGATTGCGCTGCAAGGTCGAACTTGATGAGGAACGCATCGACCGTCATCAGTTCTTGCACTTCGAGGACTTCGCCGATATCGCGGCCGTCTTCGGTGTGGACGCGGAAACCTTCCAAATCGTCAAGGTAGTATTCGCCTTCGGGAAGCGGGAGTCGTTCGGATTCGGGAATCATGACGTCGCCGTTGACGAGTGGAGTTAGCGCTTCCGGAGTGTCGAACCCCTTGAATTTCAGAAGCCAGAGGTTGTTCGCCTGCTTGGCATCTTCGAGGGTGAGTTCCAAAATCTCGCCATTCTTCTTTTGAACACGCACGTCCTTGAGGCTGTTGCAGCGCGTCAAGTCGTG
>JAFWRL010000042.1 GCA_017520105.1 Fibrobacter sp. | reverse complement strand
GATGTTGTATAGTTTGCTGTAGGCGTGGGCCATGAGCTCGTTGCTCTTTTTGGTGGCGGCGTACAGCGATACGGGGTTATCGACTTTGTCGTCGGTGGAGTAGGGGATTTTCTTGTTGCTGCCATAGACGCTGGAGGAGCTGGCATAGACGAGGTGCTCGACTTCGCCTTTTTCGGCGCCTCTGCGACAGGCTTCGAGGATGTTGTAGAAGCCGATGAGGTTGCTCTGGATATAGGCATCCGGGTTCGTGATGGAATAGCGGACGCCGGCCTGGGCGGCGAGGTTCACAACGACATTGAAGTGGTACTTTTCGAAGAGGCTGTCGATGGCTGTCTTGTCGGCGAGGTTTGCCTTGACGAATGTCCATTTTTTGCCGGTCGAGGTAGCGAGTGCTTCGATTTCCTTGAGGCGTTCGTGCTTGATGTTCACGTCGTAGTAGTCGGTGATGGAATCTAGGCCGACGAGTTCGGAGCAGTTGTAATCGTTAAGCAGCTTCTTGCAGAGGTTGCATCCGATGAAGCCTGCGGCTCCGGTAACGAGGACGGCTTTGCCGTTGAGTATAACATTTCTATCAAGCATCTTGTTTCCTTTTTTTCAACTAACCCGTATTACCTTTACTTTGACTAGATCCTTCGTCCTTTCAGTCCTCAGGATGACGTTGCGCGTTTTGCTTTGGATGACGTTCACGCCTGCCGCCATTCCGGGCTTCGCGAGGATTCCAGTCTCGTTTTCGGGACTTGACTGGATGGGGCTATTTTTGCCTAATCTAGCATCCGATGGCGCTGTACTCGAATCCGGCGTCAGCGAGTTCCTTGGGGTCGTAGATGTTGCGGCCGTCGATGATGAGGGCGTTCTTCATGGACTTCTTCATCACGCCGAAGCTCGGCATGCGGAACTGCTTCCATTCGGTGACGAGCAACAGAGCGTCGGCGTCGAGCAATGCTTCGTACATGTCGTTGCAGTAAACGATTTGGCTTGCGATGGTCGCGGCGTCTTCTCGCGCAGCCATTCTACGCTTGCATTCGTTCATGGCGACCGGGTCATAGACGCGGACGGTGGCGCCGGCCTTGACGAGCTTGTCGATGAGCACGAGGGCGGTCGCTTCGCGCATGTCATCAGTTTCTGGTTTGAAGGCGAGGCCCCACATGGCGATGGTCTTGCCCTTGAGGTTCGCTTCTCCGCCGAAGCGCTTTGCGAGTTTGTTGAAAAGAACCGTCTTCTGGTATTCGTTGACTTCTTCGACAGCCTTGAGCACGCCCATCTTGTAGCCGTTCTTCTCGGCGGTCTTGATGAGGGCCTTCACGTCTTTGGGGAAGCAACTGCCGCCGTAGCCGCAGCCGGGGTAGAGGAACTTGGAGCCGATGCGGGTGTCGCTGCCGATTCCCTTACGGACCATGTTCACGTCGGCGCCCACGAGTTCGCAGAGGTTCGCGATGTCGTTCATGAAGCTGATGCGGGTCGCGAGCATGGAGTTCGCGGCGTACTTGATCATCTCGGCACTCGGGATGTCGGTGAAGATGACGCGGAAGTTGTTGAGCATCATCGGGCGGTAGAGGCGGGTCATGAGTTCCTTCGCTTGTTCGCTTTCCACACCGACGACGACGCGGTCGGGCTTCATGAAGTCCGTGATGGCGCTTCCTTCCTTAAGGAATTCCGGGTTGCTGGCCACATCAAACGGAATCTTGACGCCGCGCTTGTCGAGCTCTTCTTGAATCGCAGCCTTGACCTTCTTGGCGGTGCCGACCGGGACGGTGGATTTGGTCACGAGCACTGTATATTTCTTGATGTTCTGGCCGAAAGTGCGCGCGACGGCGAGAACATACTGCAAATCTGCGGAGCCGTCTTCGTCCGGGGGCGTGCCCACGGCGCTGAAGACCATCTCTACGTTGTCGAGAACACTAGCGAGGTCGGTGGTGAAGCTGAGGCGGCCTTCGCGCTGGTTCCTCAGCACCATCTCGTCGAGGCCCGGTTCGTATATGGGAATTTCGCCTTTCTGGAGAGATTCAATCTTGGCCTGGTTCACATCGACGCATGTGACGTTGACGCCCATTTCGGCAAAGCATGTACCACTAACAAGCCCAACGTAGCCGGTACCGACGATAGCAATATTCATAATTAATCCTTTATAAAGGGTCTATTTTGTTAAATCGACGAAAAATGTAATAAAATTGTAACGCTTTGTTCTGCATGGAAAATTCAAGACAACGAAAAAAACGCAGCCCCATGGGAACTGCGTTGATATTATGAGATTGGGTTTCAATTTTCTCCGTGACGCATTTCGGTCTGCTCGCGATCCATCGTGTAAGTCAGGTATTCCTTGAAATCACGATTGATATCTACGCCTTCGAAATCTTCGATATTGTCAGAGAATATATCGACAAGTGTTCTGTTGTCTTCCCAACCGACAAGAATGACATCGTCCATTGTGAAGGAATTGTCCCCCGGACCTTTGGCGATATATTCGACTTTGGATTTTTCGACCCAGCCTTTACCGCATCTCCCTTTGACGAGAACAGTTGTAGCGTCTTCTTTGATAATAGTCAGTTCGTCATTAAAATCTGCTGTGCAGACCACCGTGCCTCCGTCTTTACTTGACGTGAGATCGATGCTGCCGCGTTTCGATTTGATGGCGCTTGCTGCGAAAGATGTAGTGACCATAACCGCAAGCGCTACAGCCACCATTATCTTGATGTTTTTCATGATTGCCTCCTGTATTTTTATTAAGAGACGAATTCCCGTCCCCATATTGCAAACTACAAAGTATCGTTTGCGCAGAGTAGTCAAAATTTGCTTTAATTTGGAATAGATGAAAATTTATTTTGTATGCAACTGCTGTTTCAGGAGTGCAGCGACCACTTCGACATCGGCCGGGAGCCAATCGACAGAATGCAGCTCCGACATGTCGAGCCAGCGTGCCGCTTCGTGTTCCAGCAACGTGAGCTTGCCGCCCACCACAGAGCAGAAAAAGCAATGCATGGTCAGGTGGAAGGCGGGGTAGTCGTATTCGACAGTGCAGAGGAAGTCGCCCACGTGCACGTCGATGGAAAGTTCTTCTTTGAGTTCGCGGATAAGCGCCTGCTGCGGGCTTTCGCCGGGTTCCATCTTGCCGCCCGGGAATTCCCACCCGTCCTTGAAATCACCGTAACCGCGCTGGGTCGCGAAGACCTTCTCGGAAGGGGTACCTGCGCCGTCCCTGATGATTCCTGCCACTACCTCGATACGTTTCATGAAGGGAAATGTAGAAAAGAGCTCGCGAGGCGTTGGCGGAAAGCTGTTGCATATTGTGCAATGCCTGTCTGCGCAATTCCATGAAGGCCTTCCATCCGGGATTGGCATCGTAAATTGCGGACGATTCGCGCAATTCGAACGGGATGCCCTTCTCCGCGACGGCACGCTTGAAAAAGATGCGGATACAAAACATCACACCAGTCAAGCGCTAAATACTAGAATATAGGCGATTGCGAAAATGAGTTGACGGTCCTTGTAGCGTTTGTCGATTCAAATTCATTTACCCATTCCTTGACCTTCGCCTGCAATAGTTTCTTGTCCGGCAGGTACAGCTCATAGGCGGAGGCGTAAATATTCGCATCTTCGGGCAAAGTCAACTTCACAAGGGTATCCTTCTTCTCCTTGCAAAGCAGGATGCCGATAGTCGGCTTTTCAAAATCCTGCTTTACATAGCGGTCGTAATAGTTTACGTACATCTGCATCTGGCCGAGGTCCTGGTGCGTCAACTTGTCGACCTTCAAGTCAACGAGCACATAGCACTGCAACAGTCGATTGTACAAGACCAAGTCCACGTAGTAATCGTCTTCGTCAAAAGAGAATCGCTTCTGACGCGCTTCGAATAGGAAGCCCTTTCCCAGTTCCAGCAGGAATTCCTGCAACTTGCCGATGATTGCGGATTCCAGGTTCGATTCCGAATACGATGCATCCGGTTTCAAGCCGACAAATTCAAGCGTCACCGGATTCTTGATGATATCCTCCGGTTTTTCCACAACATTGCCAACTCGCGACAGGCGGGCGACCTGCTCCTTGTCCCGGCTCAGCGTAGACGTTCGTACAGGCTTGAACCATACTGCCGCTGCAACTCGCGAACAGACCAGTTCCCGGAAGTGG
>JAFWRL010000041.1 GCA_017520105.1 Fibrobacter sp. | reverse complement strand
GTGAGTGCAAAACGGTTCAAGTCCAGGAAGATACTGTAATCGTATGTTGCCATGTTGGCATTGACCTTGACTTTCAGGTCGCCACCATCAGCAAATTTGAGGCTAACGTCAACGCCGGTCTTGTTGTCTTCGAGATAGTTGGCGGGAATGTTAATCGAGAAATCTTTGAGATGGAACTTGGAACCGACTTTTGTGTCCTGGTAAATGATATTGCCTTTTTCGAAGACGATGTTGCGGAGACATATCTTGACCGGAAATCCTGCTGCGATTTCGGCAGCGGTCTTTGCCGTGTTGTCCTTAGGCTTTTTCTCATCCGGATGTTCGGCGTAGTAGAGGCTGTCTTTCGTGTCGAGGTATTCCTGGATGTCGGTGAAGTTGAACCGTTCCCCATGCTGGTTGACGCGGACATAGAGTGCTTTCATGTATATGTCGCTAATGTCCAGCGTTCTTGTAATTAGCTTGAGGGGGTTGATGTTTATGCTGAACTTGTCGAACCCGACAAACCGCGTCTTGTCGTCTGCCTCCATGATGGCGAGTGTGTCGATATCAAGCACATAGGTGAACGGATTCAGGCTGATGTCCTTGATAGTGATACTTCGACCAATCATTTCCTTGGAGTGGTCCTCGATGTAGCTGCGTGCAATTTTGGGCGCTACGAGGAGGATGATAAAGTAGAGGAGGATCAGGGATCCCAGAATGATAAGGAAAATTTTGAGAGGCTTTTTCATAGAATAAAATCTAAATATAATTGTAAGAATAGTGTGTGACAAATTCTTCATCAAGGTTGCTAATTGGAAAGATGGGTTTTACAAATTGTGTCTGTATTCTGCGGTAAACGGGGAATATTGCTTTTTGTTATCCGATTTCGGCTAAAAAATGTTATTCTTGAAGCATGAATGCAACAATTCATTATTGCCATCCGGGATATGCTCCTGCCGATACGAAAAACTTCTTAGTCGGTTTTTCGGAAAATCCGTCGTTTTTGGTTGTCAAATTCAAGATTTTGGATTCGTCGTCAAATGTTGTTTATGAAGGAATCGCTGAAAAGTTCCGTTATTGTGAATATACGGGAGAAATTCTGTATAAGGGCGATTTTTCGGCTGTGGCGGAACCTGGGCAATATCAGATTTCTCTGACCGATTTCGATGCTGAATCGCATTTGTTCGAAATATCAGATGAATGGCTTTCTCGAGAGGTTCGGGCGAATATCAAATCGTTCTATTATCAGCGGAGCGGTGTGGATTTGCCGGAACAGTTTGCTGGGGCTTGGGCTCGTCCGGCAGCGCATTTGGATGATAAGCTGGAGTTCCATCCGACAATGAACCGTGCAGGATTTTGGAACGCTCATGGTGGCTGGTACGATGCCGGTGATTATGGCAAGTACATCGTGAATGGCGGCGTGAGTGTCGCAACATTGATGCTTGCTTGCGAATTGCGCAAGAATTCCGCATTTGTCGGCAGTGCTGGCTTTTCCGCTTCGTTTGAACAGCCTGCGAGTTTGTTGGATGAAGTCCGCTTTGAACTGGAATTTTTCTTGCGGATGCAGGATGACGATGGCGGCGTTTTTTTCAAGGTGACGCCGTACCGTTGGGATGGCTTTGTGACGCCGGCTGAATCGGACGCTTCGCAGAAACGCTATATTCTCGGGAAATCGACATCTTCGACATTGAATTTTGCAGGGGCGCTGGCGCAAGCGCATCACGTTTTTGCGGATGTCGATGAGGCGTTTGCGTCCAAGTGCTTGGATGCGAGCGTTCGTGCATACTTGTGGGCCGAAAAAAATCCTGATGTGGATTGGCCGCACAATACGGAAGGCAGTGGTGGATATGGAGACCCCGACTTGGGGGATGACTTTTTTTGGGCTCGGGCGATGCTTTACCGTGAACTGAAATGCGGAACGGAATGGGCTGATCTGTGTGCACGAATTGAACGCCAAATCCCTGCGGATATGGAATCGTATTTACCGACGTACGGGCTGCAATGGCGCTCGACCCAGAATTTAGCTTGGTTTGCTCTCGCGACATTCGATTGCGAATGGAGTGAAAAAGCAAAGATGGCTTTTAAATATACCGCCGAGGAAATTCTTAGTTTGTGTGCGATAGACCCGTATGGACTTTCAATCCGCAAGTTCATTTGGGGGAGTAATGGCGACATCGCGAACCATGCGCTGACTCTTTATCTGGTATATATTTGGTTTAATGATTCCAAGTATCGTGCGGCGTCGTTGGAACAAATTAGGTTTGTTTACGGCATGAATCCCGTCGATGTGAGCTTTGTGACGGGCTCTGCGTGGAGTTCCCCGAAGTTCCCGCATCATCGCATCAGCCATTCGGACAACGTTGTTGAACCGGTTCCCGGGCTTGTTGTCGGTGGCATTAACGAAGATCGGCAGGATACGCATCGGCATCCGCATTATCTCGGTAATGCTCGCGGAATGTCTTACGCCGATGAGCAGTGTTCTTTTGCAAGTAACGAAGTTGCGATAAACTGGAGTGCTCCGCTGACGGCTGCGTTATTGCTGTTGTCAGGAACTTGAGCTATTTCTTTGTGCTGGGCGCCTTGGCTTTAGCGGGTGCCTTTGCTGGCTCCTTTACTGCGTCCTTTTTCGTTTCTTTTACCGCGCCTTTCGGGGCGCTTGGTGTTTTTTCGGCCGCTTTTTCTTTTTGTTTTTCTTTGGCCGCATCCTTTACGGCTTCTTTGGCACTTTCTTTTGCTGGTTCCTTGGCTTGAACTTTTTCTGGGGTCGTTGTCGAATCCTTCATTGCATCTTTTTCAGATTCGTTTTTTATCTTGTCTTCAATCTTCGGAAGGAGTTTTTGCAGATTGACGTTCGAACGGACCCGAAGAGCCTTGTATTCTGCATAAGAACGGATTGGCTTGTAATAGGATGAATCGGCGGCTTCAAGCGTGTCGGCGTTGAACAGGTCAAAGTAAGAGGCGATAAGAGATGCCCATCCGATAAGCCAACCTTTGCGGGATTCACGGTTGCTGTACCAGCATTTGGGATTGTAGGTGACGTGGTGAATATCCTTGGTCAGGTAAACGGGGCTGTTGCCCGAAAGTTTTTGGAAAATTCTCTTGACGCGGTAAGTCGCCGATGCTCCGGTGATGAGCAGAACCGTATCGGCTTCGTGTTTTTTGAGCCATGGAATGAGCGAGTACGCTTCGCTGATGGTGGAGGGGTCGTTGTGCGGGACGAGAAAGACTGCGTTGCTGTCGAATGAGCCGAGTCTCATGAAGTCTTCGGCGTAGAATTCGGAATTGCTACGGTCGCGGAAAGCACGTCGCCCGAGAATGAGAACGGAATCTGCAATGCCTTCTTTCAATAGGTTTGCAACATAGTCGCTGCGTTCGAGGTCGGCTGTTTGTCCGTCGAGAACGGCTACCCATTTGACGTGCTCAAACTCGTCGTCTTCTACAAGCCAGTGTCCGCTTTTTTCAAATACGAAGTACGTGAAGACGGCGATGACGAATAAAATCAGGAGGCCGATGCCCAAACTGAAATTCTTTTTTTTACGGCTATCCTTTTTGTCGGATTTTAGAATATTTGACAAAGTAATTACCTGCTATCGTGTTGGTGAAAATTTATACAAGGCAGCGTCTTCGCCGTCGGCGTAGTATTTCTTACGGACATTGTATAGCTTGAATCCATGTTTCTCGTAGAATGCGCGTGCCTTGGCGTTTCCGTTGCGGACTTCTAAAAAACATTGGTCGTCGCTTGTCAACTGCGCAAGGCCTGCATTTAAAAGCTGTGAGCCGATGCCTTTGCGCTGTTCCGATTCGCGGGTGGCGATGCTCAACAGTTCGGAGTCCGGTCCCACCAAGTGGAATATGGCATAGCCCAAGAGTGTCCCGTTGGGAATTCCGTCTGGGACGCTACCATCCGTTGTTCTTAAAGATTCGCAGACGACGCAACAAGCATAGCTTGCGCGAATTTCTGACAGGAACTGTTTTTCGTTCCAATCCTGAAATGCCAGTTCCCGTTGCAGTTCGAGAACTTTGGGCAAATCATTTTCTGTCATCTTGCGAATTTGCATTAGCGTTTCCTACTAGTACCTCATACCTCAAAGCGACAAAGTCGCGACCTCACACCTCAAACCTTCTTCCAACTTCCTACCGCCTACTGTCTACAGTCTACTGCCTACTTCCTACTTCCTACTTCCTACTACTTACTCAACTTCTCGAAGTACGATGGCTGGATGTAGTTCGCTTCTTGAATGAGTGACGGCTTGACCGTTTCAAAAAGCGGAACCCACATGCTGAGCGGCTTGTCCGTATCGAGCGTTGTTGCGATTTCCTTGTCCTTGAATACGGCAGAGAGCGCTTCGTCAGCGAGTGCTGCTGCATCGACAACAGCTTTTGTCGCGGAACTTGCCTTGAGACGTGCAACGACGTCTTCGGTTTCGATAAAGTTTTCTTCGTTATTGAGCCGCAGGTACCAGAATCCGTTGCGTGCGCGGATGACGACCGCCGTATCGTTGTCGGCGACTCCTGAAAAACAGGCGAGTGCCTGCAACGTCGTTACGCCGTATAGGTTGCGCTTGCCGCTAAAGCAAAGTCCTTGGCAGAACGCGACACCTGTACGCAGTCCGCTGAACGAACCGGGCCCGACTGTCACCATGACTCGCTTTACGTCATCGAGCGTTGCTCCGACTTTGTTCAATAGCGAGTCCAAGCTAGCGCTTAGAATTTCGCCTTTGCCGGACGGATCAACGATTTCTTCGTAAACCGAGTCCGCGCATAACGCCATCGAGATTCCCTTGCGGGAGGTATCTATTATTAGATCGTAGTTGGTCATTGGTCAGTAGTCGTTAGTCAATAGTCATTGGTTGTTGGTTGATTGCCCGGCTTTTTGAATTTTGGGTATGGGGTCGGCACGTTGTGCCTCTCGGCTCGCTCCGCTTTGAGGCTTGGGCTAAGAGTTAAAAAACTCATACCTCATAGGACCGTAAGGTCCGTGCTCATACTTCATAGCCCAAAGCCGCGAAGCGGCTTAACGCTTTATCTCCAGGCTCTTGTCGATGATGAGGTCGATGAGTTGGCTATAGGTGATGCCGACGCAAGCAGCCTGTTGCGGCAACAGCGATGTCGGAGTCATGCCTGGAAGCGTGTTTGTTTCGATGGCAAAAAGTTCGCCATCCTTCGTGATGCGGACATCCGTGCGGCTGTAACCAGCACCGCCCAAAGCGTAATGGGCGTTCTTCACGAGTTCTTGGATGCGTGCGGTGAGTTCCGGGGCAAATTCTGCCGGTGTGACTTCTTGGCATTCGCCGTTGTACTTCGCTTCAAAGTCGAAGTATTCGCGGGTCGTCATGCGCATTTCGGTGGGCGGGAGGGGCTTTTCGCCTTCGATGTAGCCGCAACTCGCTTCGCCGCCGGCGATGAACTTTTCGCAGAGCAGGCGGTTCGTATCCTTGAACAAGTCCTGAGCAATTTTCCCGGCTTCGTCAAGATTCTTTGCTATACCGATGCCGATAGAAGAACCTCCTAGTGGGTCCTTGATGACCAACGGAAATCCGAGTTCATCCGAGATGTCCACGAGCGTGTCGCCGGTAAAATCGTGCTTCCAGATGACGCGGTAAGGCGGCGTCGGGATGTTGTTGGCGCGGTAGATTTCTTTCGTCTTGATTTTGTCCATTGCCAAGGCCGAAGCGAGGAGACCGCAGCCCGTGTAAGGGATGTTCCAGTTTTCGAGCATCGCCTGGATGTGGCCGTCTTCGCCCCATTTGCCGTGCAACGCAAGAAACGCGATATCGGCAGACGGAAGCTCCGAAAGCGCCGGGGATTTCTTCTTGTTTGCAGCAGTTCCTTCAAGACTATGGAAATAGTTGACCGAGAAATTCGTTTTCTGATAGGGAGAAAGTTCGCGAGAAGACCAGTGCCAGGTGCCGTCCTTGTCGATAAGGACCGGGTGGATGTTGTATTTTTCCGGATCCATGGCGCGCACAACGCCGGTGCCGCTGACGACAGAAACATCATGTTCCGTAGATGGACCGCCCATTAAAACCAAAACGCGTAAACGAGACATAAAAACCTCTTTAAAATCTTTGTGCTTAATCTAGTAAATAGAGAGGAGTATGGAGAGGCGAGAGAGAAGACGACAGCTGCAAAAAGCGAGAGTCGTGACCAATGCCGCAAGGCATGACCGAGCAGAGCTGTTTGTGCATTAGTGAAGCGAATGTATAAAATCTGTAAATTAAACTATTATTTTCTTGCCGGAACTATGTGATAAAATCTATATTGAAGAGCACGTGATAAAAAGGAGATAATATGCGAGTCTTTGTTACGGGTGGAACCGGCTTTATTGGGCATTATGTGGTCAAGGCCCTTTTGGCATGTGGACATGAAGTCGTTGTTGCGACACGCCACCCGAACAAGGTTCCGACTTTGAGGTCGAATCCGAATGTAACGTTTGTCGAAGCCGCATTGACGGACTTCGAAAAAATGGACGCGGGACTCGTTGGCTGTGATGCCTGCATTCACGTGGCTCTCGGTTGGGGCGATACCCCGAGTGCGATGCTCATGAACGACACTCGTGCGACGATTACTCTTTTGGAAATGGCTGCACGTGCCGGTTGCAAGAAATTTATTTATACCAGCAGTACGGCGGCTATGGGACGTGTGCGTTCTGAAATGCGCGAATCGACGAGCAATTTGCCGATAGACCTTTATGGCGCGACCAAGGCGGCGGGCGAGGCTTTTGTGCTCGGTTTCAGTCATGGCTTCGGGAGCCAGTTCCCGCAAGTGACGATGAAGCGCAACATCATCCGTCCGGGCTATACGTTCGGGAATCCTGCTTTCCCCGATGGCTGTTCGCAGCCGGACCGCCGTTTCTTTGAAATGGCTTACGCCGTCAAGGAAGACCGTGACATACAAATTATCAAGAACGATGGCACGCAATTTATCCATGCTTCGCAGCAAGCTGAAATTTATATGAAATTGCTGGAATCGGACCTGAACGAAGAAATCTTCCTTGGGCTTGGTTCCGAATGGATTAGCTGGAAGGAAATTGCCGAAAAGATGATTGCCCTCAAGCCTGGCTGCAAGTCGAAAATCGTGGAAGTTGACACTGGCTGGGGCGATGATCCCATGCTCTACAGCGTTCAAAAAATCAAGGACTATTTCAATCTCGCCTTTGATGCCCATGAATTCTTGGATGAACACATCCGCTGGACATTTGAGAACGCGTAATAGGTGAGCGTTTTCTGGTTACAGGTCAAGGATTTTGAAAAGGGCTCCCTGCGGGGAGCCTTTTTTGCAATCACTATTAACTAGTAACTAAAAATCAAAACTCTATCAATCCCTTCGCTTCGTCGGCGAGGATGACTTTCGTTGCCATGCCGATGAAGAGACCGTGACCGACAATGCCCACGATATGTTCGAGGTCGCGGGCGAGCTTGTCCGGGTCTGCGATGGGGGCGAACTTCGCGTCGGCGATGAGGTTGCCGGAATCGCTAATGACCGGGCCGTCCTTGCCCGGAGCGCCCATGCGGACCTTGACTTCGCCACCGAGCTTTTTCACGCGTTCGGTGACGACGGCGATTGCGCCCGGGATGATTTCGAGAGGAACTGCGAACTTTGTACCGAGCTGCTGCACGGCCTTGCCGCTGTCCGCGATAATCACGTAGTTGTCCGTCATGGAGGCGACTATCTTTTCGAGGAGGTGCGCGGCTCCTCGGCCCTTGATGAGGTTACGCTGCGGGTCGATTTCGTCGGCGCCGTCGATGACCATGTCGAGGTGGCTGACTTCGCCCATTTCCTTGAGCGGGATGCCGAGGCTACGGCATTGAAGTGTGGTGCTCCAGCTGGTCGAAACGCCGACGACGTGGATGCCTTCGGTCTTGATGCGTTCGGCGAGGCGGTTCACCATGTGGGCGGCCGTGCTCCCTGTGCCGAGACCGACGGTCATTCCGTCCTGGATCATGTCTGCGGCGCGAACGCCTGCAGCCTTCTTGAGTTCATCCATCGATGCCATTAGCGCCATCTCCTTTCGCTAGAATCAAAATCGTCACCGAGACGATTGTCGTAACTGTCGTAATTGTCTTCGTAGTCGTCTTCGTCCGGGAAACCGGATTCCTGTTCGGTAAAGCTGGCTTCGACGATATCAACGACTTCGACATTGAATGTCAAGTCCTTGCCTGCAAACGGGTGGTTCCCGTCAACAATGACGGCGTCTTCGAGAATTTCCTTGACGGTGTAGATGCCGTCGCCTTGGCCATCTTCGTCGTCTAAATTCAGGTCATCGACAAATTCATCGGCTGTGTCCGGTAACTGGAATTCGCGCATGTCGTTGTCCTGGAACATTTCGAGTTCCATGCCTAGCCATAACTCTCCGACATCGCGGAGTTCTTCCTTGGGAACTTTGAGGATGAGGTCGTTACGGTATTCGCCATATCCGAGGTTTGCCGGTATATTTACAGTGAATCTTTCTCCCAGCCGGCGTCCGGTCAGGGCGTCTTCGAGTCCAGGAATGATGTTGTTGTACCCGTGGATATACACAAACGGTTGTGAGGCGGGGACTTCTTCGAGAATCCGTCTTCCTTCTCTGAGGGTGTAAGCTATGCTCACCTTCATTCTATCTTGAATGACTACCATACGTGCCCAAATTTAGTAACTTTTACGTAAGGCGAGTGAAGTGAAACTGCTTGCAGGTTCATTTTTGAGCCGAGTAAAAGACGCTCGAAGAGCGTCAAAGAACTACTTACATTAAATTGTTTTTCTAAATTACAAGCATGCTTTACGGTATTTGTTCTGATATCCATTCTAATGCTACCGCATTTGAGGCTGTTCTCCAGTCTATGCGTGATAATGGCGTGGAACGGAGAGTATGTCTTGGTGATATTGTGGGATATGGTGTCGATACTGATGAGTGTGTCGATTTGGTCAAAGAGAACATGGATATTTGCTTGATTGGAAACCACGATAGCGTTGCAGTCAAGTACGAAACGAGTTCTGGATTCAATCCTTACGCGAAACAGGCTGTCGAATGGACACAGAAGCATTTGTCCAAGGAATCCGTAGCCTATATCCGCTCTCTCCCGTACATCCAGGAAGAAAACGATATCTGTTTTGTGCATGCATCGCCTTTGTCTCCGGCAGATTGGGTCTATGTGACGGACCTCGAAGATGCGCTGAACGCTTTCGACCATTTCTCGGAACGTTACTGCTTTGTCGGCCATACGCATAGCCCGGTCATCATTGCTAGCCGTCCCCTGGCGATTCCGAAGATTCTCGACGAATACGAGTACGTGATTGCCAATACGGAACGATTGCTGGTGAATGTCGGCAGCGTGGGGCAGCCCCGCGACCGCGACCCGCGAGCCTGCTGGTGCCTGCTGGATACCGAGACCAAGTGCGTGCGGCTTATCCGTGTGGAATACGACATCCGCGAGACGCAGAACCGCATGAAAAAGGCCGGAATGCCCTCGTTCCTCATCGACCGGTTAAGTGTAGGAAGATAGCTATGGGGTGTGAGCTCGGTCGCCCATGGGGCTCCCTTTGGGGGGTGAGGTTGTTTGCTGAAGTTCACCTTGAAAATGTAGAAAGGTTTTTTGATGTTTTATTTGCTCATCGCTCATACCTCAAAGGGCCGTAGGCCCGACCTCATAGCCCTATGAAATGGATTCTCGCTGTTTTCGGTCGTGCTGGTTCGCCGCTGATTGCGGACGAAGTCGAAAAGTACGTGAAGCGTTTGCGCGGTTCGGCAATGCCGCTAGAAGTTGTTGAGCTCAAGGAATCCAAAATTGACGACCACTCCCAGGCGCTCGCCCAGGAAGCCTCCCTTTTCGAGAAAAAATTCCCGCGTAACGAGTACCGCCGCGTGATTCTCTCCGAAGAAGGCAAACTCATGGACACGGTGAAGCTAGCCGATACGTTACAGGCCCGTTTTCCTGGAAATATCGTGTTTTTAATCGGTTCGGCGTACGGCATCGACGAAAACCTCAAGAAGTCCGCCGACTTGCTTTTGAGCCTTTCCCCGTTGACATTTACCCACGACCATGCGCGGATTATCACGGCTGAACAGCTCTACCGCGTCCAGATGGTCATGCAAAACCACCCGTATCATCATAGGTAGCTTCGAGTTCTGAGTTACTAGTTACTGAGGCTGCTTTGCAGCAGTTTTGAGTCCTGAGTTACAAGTTACTAGAAAGTTTTTTCTAGATTCACTAGTAACTACTAACTATTAACTAGTAACTAAAAATGCTTATTTCCGCAATTGTAGCTGTTTCTGAAAACAATGTCATCGGGCGCGACGGGCACTTGCCGTGGCACCTTTCGCAGGACCTCAAGCGCTTCAAGGCCATCACGACGGGACATGCCATCATCCTTGGGCGCAAGAACTACGAGGATATCGGACGCCCGCTCCCGAACCGCGTAAACTACGTGCTGACCCGTAACAAGGACTTCCTGGCCCCCGGTTGCGTTGTCTGCTCCTCGCTTGGAGAGGCCATCGAGGCTGCCCGTGCCGCTGGCGAGACCGAATGCTTCATTATTGGCGGTGCCGCCGTCTATCGCGAAGCCATGCCGCTTGTCAATAAACTCTACCTGACAAAGGTCTTGGCTCAAGTGGATGGGGACGTTTATTTCCCCGAATGGGGGGCTGGGTTCCAAAAAATAAGTGAAGAATCGTTCCCTTCGGACGAAAAAAACGATTTTCCGACGGCTTTTGAGGTTTGGGTACGATAAAAATAAGTTTCTATTCTGCCTAGAATTACTTATTATATGATAGATGCTTTTGAAAAAGGGAAAGAAACTTCTTAAAGTTCTCATCGCGACTCTTGCCGCTGTCATCGTCACGTTATTAGTAGTCAGCTTTAACGGGATGTGCCGGCATGACACGATTGACCTTGTGATAAGGCTCAGCGATGGGTGGTCCGTTTCTTTCTCGGATGTCCATCTCCCTGCAATAGACCGCATATCGGAATTCCGGGTTCCTTCGAATGTTCAACCGGGCGATACCATCATTTATGAACGGAACATGAAGGATGCCGAATCGATTCCGTTGCCTACGACGCTTCGTTTCCATGCCTATCATGTCGCTGTCGCCGTTTACGTAGATAGCATCTGCTATTATCGCTACGGTTTTGGCCGTTTCAAGGAGGGAAAGCTTGTCGGCAGCGGAATTCATCTCGTGAATATGCCGGAGCACTTGAACAACCATACGATTCGCGTGGTGACTGTCGTAACGGAAAAAGCGGCCGCAAAATCTCTGACGTCTATAGAACTGTTGCGTTCCAGCAGCATGACGGACTATTATGCGAACAATTCCGCATCGATCACGATAGGCATCTTTCTGATGTTCTTTGGGATGATAGCTTTTATTACGGGTTGCTGTGCAGTCGGTTTCGACAGGGCGTACTACCGTCTTAGCTTGATAGGCCTTTTTGCGACTTTGATGGGGCTTTGGACGCTCAATTATGCAAAGGGTATCCAGATATTCTCCATAAACTACGCCTTGGATACGACGCTGGAGTACATTTCGCTCTATCTTGCGGCGATTCCGTTCGGGCTCCTTATCGTCAATATGCGTTCTGGCAAGATTGCGACCTGGAAGATGAATGTGCTGAAAGGCCTTGTGGCCTTTGGTGCCTTGTTCTTTGTGGTGACGACCATTTTGCATGTGACTGATGTTGCCCATTATCCGACATTCCTGCTGACCTACCACTGCTATATCTTTGTTTCGTTTGTGTTCATGGTTGTTTTCCGCGTGCTTTACGACCGTGGTGCCGGGTTGCAAGAAAAGATTTTGGCGTCTGGGACGGTTGTCTTTGTCCTCTTTGCCATTGCGGACTTGTTCCGTTACAACATCCAGAACATCTTTGGGTTGGACAAACCGTTTATGGAATCGACGTGTTTGCCTGTCGGGACGCTTCTTTTCATCTTGCTCTTGATGGTGGGCTACCTTGTCTATATGTACGAAGAATTGATGGACAAGACCGAAAAGGAAGTCCTTCGCCAGATAGCTTTTAGGGATGCTTTGACCGGTATTTACAACCGTGCAAAGTGCGAACATATTTTCGAAGTCCTCAACCGCGATGACAGCGATTACGCCATTGTGAGTATCGACGTGAACGGGCTCAAGATGGTGAACGACCACTTTGGGCATACTATGGGCGACAAGCTCCTGTGCACCTTCGCCGACGTTTTCAAGACGGCGTTCAACGGAATTGGGACGACCATCCGCATGGGGGGCGACGAATTTGTGGCGATTGTCCGCGCCGAGCATCTCTCGGACCTCAGTACGGCCTTAAAAACGATGGTCCTTTTGGAAAAAGAGGTCAAGCTCCCGATGACGCTGAATGTCGCATACGGTTATTCCGTGCGCCGTCGGGGCGATGCTGTGACCGCCATGGACGTTTATCGTATGGCCGATGCGAACATGTACGCCATGAAACTCGCCAGTAAGCAGCAAAAACCAGCATAGTGTTGTTACAGATGGCGGCACTTCGGCAGGCTCAGTGACCTTAGTCCGCCATGACGCAGCCACTGTCATCCTCGACCCGTCATCATTGGTGCTGTCATCTTGGAGCCTGTCATCCCGTCATCCTGAGGAACGTAGTGACGAAGACAACCTCAAAAGGCGAGTATGCCCCAAGGCGAATGCCGCAGTTGTGCTTGCACAAATATGGCTGAGCCGTTTAGCAAGACGCGAAGCGTCAATGTTGCGACCATGCTTGCATGGGCATAACCGAGCCGAAGAGGTTGGGGCTTGCCCCATCCATATTTTTTCGTAATATAATGTATGGATTCCCTCCTTCGCGGTGCTGCTCAGTCGAGAATGACAATTTTAAAAACTAATAACTCATGACCGTTTTTTTGTATAGATTTTGAATTATGATAGAATTCAACATCTTCTATAAGCTTGCGGCAGCGCTGGGTATCGGCTTCATTATCGGTATGCAGCGTGAAAATTCGTATTCGCAGAACAATTCCAGACATCCGGCCGGGCTTTGCTCGTTTTCGATTGTGAGCCTTTGTGGCGCCTTGTCTTGCTATTTGGGCGACTTGATGGGTTCCATTGTTCCCTTTGTTGTAGGTCTTGTCATTGTCGGACTTTTGCTTGTGGCAAGCCACATTGCGTATGGTCTTTCGAATCGCGGAAATGGCGGGCCTGCGGGGGTCACGACGAGTGCAGCGCTTATCATGATTTATTTTTTGGGTGCGCTTTGCTGGCTCAACCGGCTTTTGGAAGCGTGCATCCTCATGATTGTGCTCTTGTGGCTTTTGGCTGTCAAGCGGCAGTTGCATGACTTTGCAAAAAAGATTTCGACCGAGGATATCATAGCGACGGTCAAGTTTGCGGTGATTTCCCTTATGATTTTGCCGTTCTTGCCGAACAAGGCTTTTGGGCCTACGGGGCTGGAGGTTCTGAATCCGCATACGATTTGGCTTTTCGTGGTGTTCATCAGTGGCATCGGCTTTGTGGGCTACGTTCTCATCAAACTTGTCGGGCCGGGAAAGGGCATTTGGCTCACGGGACTTTTGGGAGGGCTTGCGAGCAGTACTGCGCTTACGCTCAACTTGGCTGGCCGCAGTTGCGATAACGAACAGTATGCGTCTGATTTTACGGTGGGTATCGTGCTCAGCTGGGCCGTGATGTACGTCCGCTTGTACCTGATTTGCGTGTTCCTTGTGCCTTCACTTGCGCTTCCGCTGTTGGCACCTCTCTTGGTGCCCGTGATTCCTGGGCTTGGCTATGCAGCTTATCTTAAAATGCGCGAGTCCAACAACCATGTTCAGAAAACGACCGATTTCAACAACCCGTTCAAGCTCTTGCCTGCGGTCAAGTTTGGTCTGATTTTCACCATCGTGATGTTCTTGGCGAATGCGGCACGTGTGTATTTCGGTTCCGGGGCGCTTATTGCATGTAGCTTTTTGGGCGGTGCCGCGGAGATGGATGCTGTGGCGTTTTCGCTCATCGACATGTGTCGCAAGGCGACTCTCGAAAATCAAAATTTGATTTTGGCACTTTTGTTCGCTAGCCTTGCGAATACGGTGACGAAGGGCGGGATCGTGTATTTCCTCGGGGCGAAATCGATGCGGCGTCCTATTATACCGGCGGTGGCGCTCATTTGCGGAGTGACTATTGTGATGATTGGAATTTATAGCATATCATGATTTTTTTATCATTGGGTGTCTTATGTCCGAGAAAATGAATTTTGCATTGACGATAGCCGGTTTTGACGGTTCTGCCGGGGCGGGCATCCTGGCCGATGTCAAGGCAATGGCGCATTTTGGAGTCTATTGCGAGTCCGTCTGTACAGCGCTCACGCAGCAGAACGAAGACGAATTCGTTGCTCCCGGTTGGATTATCTGGGAACGTATCGAGGCACAACTTGAAACATTGTTTAAAAAACGCACGTTTAAGTATGTGAAAATAGGGCTTGTAGAAAAAGCGAAAGTCCTCAAACGGATTGTCGAATTTGTGCGGGAAAAATCTCCGGATGCCTTTATTATTTGGGATCCGATTGCGAGTGCCTCGGCGGGATTCCATTTTTTGCGTGCCGCCGAACAGGACAAGTTCATGCCAGTGATGAAACAAATTGACTTGGTGACGCCGAATCATGACGAATTTGGATTCTTGGGGCTTGGGCTTGCTGCCTCGCGCGGGACGATTGAACTCGGGAAGGATTTTGCGCTACTTTTGAAAGGCGGACATTCCAGAGGTAAAGAAGCTGTCGATATTCTCTGGGACAGGGAAGGAAACCAGTATAAATTTTCAAGCCCTCGCTTGCCCGGTCACGGAAAGCACGGAACGGGTTGCCATCTTTCGTCTGCTATTCTCGCAAACTTGGCTCTTGGGCATTCGCTCCCGGAATCTTGCCAGATTGCGAAGGATTACCTCACCGAGCTATTGCAAAGCGGGGACGGGCGCCTCGCGAAAGATTTTTGAGTTTTAAAAATCCCGATCGAAAAGGTCGGGATTTTTTGAATCAGGTATGGCTCGTGCCAAAAATTTGGCCAAAATTACGAAAATTCTATATAAAATAAAGAAGGCCCCCTGAGGAGCCTTCTTCTGTTTAAGATCTTCGTTAGATAGGATCTTCTACTCTTCTTCCGCCGGGCGCTTGGAGAGTTGCTTACGCTTGATTGGGTCAAGTTCGTTCTTGCGGAGGCGCAACACTTCCGGTGTGACTTCGATGCATTCGTCTTCGTTAATGAAGGTGACGCATTCTTCCAGAGTCATGCGGCGGTACGGCGTGAGCTGAATCATGTCGTCAGCAGATTTGGAACGCATGTTGGTAAGGTGCTTGCCCTTCGTGACGTTCACGGTGATATCGACGTCGCGGTTGTGTTCGCCCACAATCATGCCCGGATAAACTTCGGCACCCGGACCAATGATGAGGTAGCCACGGTCTTCCAGGTTAGAAAGCGCATAGCTTGCGGCTTCGCCCGGTTCTTTTGCGATGAGCACACCGTTGATACGAGCCGGGATTTCGCCTTTGTACGGCTGGTATTCCTTGAAGAAGGACTGCGTCAC
>JAFWRL010000040.1 GCA_017520105.1 Fibrobacter sp. | reverse complement strand
GTTCGAACCCTGCTCGACGGATGCGTTGTACACTGCTGTTTCTGCACTGGATCCTTCCCCCGGATCAGGGGCCGGGGCTAAAGGCTGAAACGGCTTCGCATTTTTATATTGCTCAGGATGACGACAATCATTCTCTCGTCTCTCGTCTCTAGTCTCTTCACTAATAAACTCCAATTCCTTGACGAGAGTTTGTTCGAAACCTAGGGGCGCGACCGCCAAAAAGCGGTGCTGTTTTCCGATGACTTGTCGTTTGATTCGCTTTTGCAGAGCTGCGTCCATGCGTTAAATTTAGAATTTAATGAACGTGCGCTGTGACTGGACTCTAGTTTTTGATGGTCAAATTTTTCGGCGTGATAATCGGGAGCTTGCTCAAGTCCAGGTTGATGGCGATGATTTCGCCGGAGAGTGACATGATGGCTCCGGTGGCGGTGTTGAATGTGCCGATGATTTTCCCTCTGCCGTCGCTTACGGACATGGATGTCGGGGCGATAACGTAGTGATTCGAGCCGAGCTGGTAAAAGTAGCTGGTCTCGCTCACGATGATACTTTGCGGAATCTGGATGTCTGCTAAATCCGCTTTGTCTTTCGACGCCGCGTTCTGTGTCGCTGCACTTTCGGAGCAGTTCCAAGCTGTAGCTATAATTCCAGCTAGTGCAAGTATTTTGAAAAATTCTCTCATATTCATTCCACTCGTTGTAAAAATATATTGACAATTCGCTATGCGGTTGCGAAAAATGCGTGAAAACGCAATAAATGTTCTCTAGGCGTTCCCTATGTGAGTACAGTCATCTTACAAAAACCTTATTTGCCGCATTGCCGAAAGATTGGGTGCAGAAACTGTGATTCCCAACACGATTTTCTCTGTGTTACTATCTTTAAATCATGAATATGAAAAAGTTTGCGTTGATTTCTGCGGTTGGCTTTTTGGCCGTTTCTGCGTTTGCAGCACAGGGTGCTCCGGTGGGCGCTTCTGTCGATCCGACTCCCGAAGAACAGAAGGCTCTCGATGCGTTGAAAGGCAAGCTCGAAGGGGCGATTGTCTGGGCGACAAGCCGTGTTAATTCGCTCCATGATATCTGGATTATGAATGCGGACGGGACGAATGCCCGTGCGCTTACCAAGAGCAATAATGTGGATTGGTTCCCGCGTGTGGCTCCAGATGGCTCGAAGGTGCTCTTTAACCGCAGCAAGGGCGGATGGGTGCCTGAAAACGATGCGAACTACCCGGAAAAATGGGACTTGTGGACTGTCGGTATTGACGGTACGAACGAAACGAAGATTGTCGAAAACGCGACGTGGGGCACGTGGCGCCCGGATGGCAAGTCTATTGTGTTCAGCCGCGCAGGCAAGGTCTTTACGATGGACCTCGCCAGCAAAAAGGAAACGCTCGTGCTCGATGGCGAAAAGGCTTTCAAAAAGTCCGGCGTGATTCTGCAGGAACCGAACATGAGCCCGGACGGTAAGCATTTGGCGATTACGCTGCGTGGTTCGATGCGTGAAACGGGCGTATGGGACTTGGCGAAGAACGTGTGGACGAAGTCCGGTGATGGTTGCCAGATTGACTGGAATTTTGACGGCTCCAAGCTTTACCGCGTGAATCCTACGGGCAACGGCGGAACGGCTGCTCCGAGCGAAATCTTGTGGTTCACTGCCAAAGACGGCAAGCAGGTGGAAAAGGTCGGCTTCTTTGGAATCCCGAAGAACGTGAAGCTGATGGATTTGCCGGGACGTCGCAGTCATGAATATTTCCCGCGCCTCTCGCCGGATGGCAAGTGGCTTGTGTGGGGTGCGACCGACAAGGGCCATGACCACGACTTGTTCGACTATGAACTTTATCTGTGGAAGATTGGCGAACCGGTCGAGACGGCAACGCGTATTACGTACAACAGTGGTAATGACCGCTGGCCGGATATCTGGTTTGGAAAATTGCCGGAAAGTAAGGCTCCGGCAGACGCACAGGCTGTTGCAAATGCTGCCGAGACCGCAACGGCGACTGCCGCTCAGGTGCAGGCTGTTGGCGGCGTAAGCGAAGCCAAGATGGATGAACTTATCAAGGCGATTGACCGCTTGACCGAAGCGGTGAAGGCGCTTGGTAAATAGTTATTAGTTAATAGTTGGTAGTTACTAGAGAATTCAATAAGAACATTTCTAGTAACTCGAAACTTAAAACTCAAAAAATGTACACCGAACCGAAATTTTTAGCGATGAAGGAGCCTTCGAAATTCAAGAGGCTCGCTGAGCTTTTACGCGTCATCATTTTGCAGTTGGGCGACGATGTGCCTCGTGCGCGTCGTGAATTCGAGACGTACGCCGAATGGCTGCACTTGCCGGAATCTGAACGCTTGACCGGAAAGAACCAGGCTCAGATGATTGACTTGTACAAGACGTTCCGCACTCGAGCGGGTCTTGGCTTTGAACGCGATGTGTACTTGGAGCAGGAACCCGGTGACCGCGAAGTCGCGAATGAAAAGCCGATTCCGTTTGCTGTTCTCGTCCATAACCTCCGCAGCGCGTTTAACGTTGGCTCCATCATTCGCAGCACGGATTGCTTTGGGCTGGAAGGCGTTCACCTCAGCGGCTACAGTTGCAACCCCGATCATGTGACGGTCAAGAGCGCCGCCCGCGGATGCCAGGAGTGGATTCCCATCAAACGCTGGGAAAGTCCGTTCGATTGCATCAAGTATCACAAGGAAAACGGATACGAAATCATCGCTCTTGAAACTGGCGAAGACATTCCGAGCATAAACGATGTGAAGTGGCCCGAAAAGGGCTTGATTGTGCTTGGCAACGAAGAACTCGGCATCGCTCCGGAAATCATGGCCGAAGCGACCATGAAGGTCACGATTCCTATGGCAGGGCGCAAGGCTAGCATGAACGTGGCTGGCGCTTTTGCGATTATGGCGTTCTGCTTGAGAAGTGCCAAAGGCTAATTTTTTAATAAACGAAAATTTTTTTTTTGAAAAAAAATTACAAATTTGTTACAAATAAGAGCGGATTAAAAAATTAGATTATGCATGTTCATTTATAATGAGGGTTATTTAATGAAAAAAATCATTCCGATGCTATCCGCAGCATTCCTGCTTTTTGGTTGTGCTACCAATTCAACGGTCAGCGAAGCTAAATTAATGAAAGAAAGAATCGTTGTTTATAGCGCTTTCAAGGCCGAGTATGCAGGGAAAATAACTTTTAAAGAGGATAAACGCTGCGATGTCAATAATTTTATTCATCATGCTCGTGTAAAAGAGGGCATGGATAAAGTTGTTGATATCTTGATGGAAGAATCGGCATCGGGTGCTTCTTATTCTTGCTCATATTGGGGAATCGGTTTGAAATACAAGCCGATGGATGTGAACGAAGCCGCTCGTTGGGAGTCTGCCATGTCTCAATTGGGTCCTGAAGAAAGTACGCAGAAGCCTGATAATGCAGATGCAAATGCGTCTAGTTTCACGTATGTTGAGCCCGTGAATACAATGAGGCCTGCTAATCCGGAATCTACTCTTCCTCCTGGTTTCCCGAAATAAGGAACATCTCTCGTAAAGATTAAAAGAATTGAAATCAGCCCGGTAATTTTGCCGGGCTTTTATATATTTTATTAGTATGAATGTTCTTGGCTCGCTATTGATATTTGTGTTGTTTTTTGTCTTGTGTGGTTGTTCGGAAAAAGATTTTTCATCGGATTCCCAAGATGCGGATTATTTGGAATCGCTGAACTTGAAAGATTTTTCGCTGATTCGTTCCAAGGAAATGTCTGTGTCTTTGGGAACGAACGATTCTATGGCTGCAATAAGCGCTCGCCCGATGATGGAGTCTCGTTTCGATTATGATTTCTGGATTGGAAATCATGAAGTGACGTGCAAAGAAATGGGGCTGAGTTGCGCGGATTCCTTGCCTGCGACGGATGTGACTTTTTTTGATGCGATCCTGTATAGTAATCGGCGCAGCGTGGCGGAAGGCTTCGATTCTGCGTATTCCTATACTTCGGCGGTTTTTGATAATGGCGGTTCATGCGTGGGTTTGGATGGTCTGGTGTTTCGCCCTGAAGTGAATGCTTATCGTTTGCCGACCGAAGCGGAATGGATTTATGCGGCAAGTTTGGACTGGAATCCCGAAGAGAGTTGGAATAGTCAAAATTCAAATTACGAACTGCACCCGGTATGCACTTCGAAAGTGGGAAAGAACGGGCTTTGCGATATGGCGGGGAACGCTGCAGAATGGGTCAATGATTTGAAAGTCCGTTTTCGTGGAGAAGGCGTGAACGACTTTGTCGGTGGCAAGGTGGTGAATGGTTTGGATGAGCGAATTTTGAAAGGGGGTAGTTTCCGTAATGGAGCGTCTTCTATGCGATTGTACAATAGAGATGATGTCTATACGGTAACGTCTTCGTCGAAATCGGATTATGTCGGTTTTCGTTTGGCTTTTGGCGCAATTCCTGAACCCACGTACCTCAATTCGGAAGGCTCTCAAAACGTTGTTGGCTATTCGTTGCTGGCTAATTCTAGAACGGTCAATGATTTTGTAGGGGCGCAACATTCCAAGTTGGTTTTTCGGGATGGCGTAACGGAACATCAGGTCTATGTCAATTTTGATGATGCGGTGCGTTCTGTTGTAGATGCTAAAGTCAGTGGCGGGTATCATCCCGATGTTTCGCCGGATGGAAAGTTTGTCGCATACACCACGGGTATGGAGGGAATTTCTGGAAACGCAAAAGTCTATGTGCGGTCTCTTGGCGAATCTGGTAACGAACAAATTTTGCCCGTGGAATCGGCTGCGATTCCGCGATGGCGTGTGCTGGAAAATGGCGATACCGCTCTTGTCTATGTGACGGATGCCGGGAACAATAAGGATGAATCTGACTTTTTGAAACGCGGAACTTGGCAAGTGCGTTTTTCGGAAGCGGGTGAACATGAAAGATTCGGCAAGCCCGAAATGCTTTTCGATGGTGCGTATCACGGAGGAGTTGCGAAAAATAACCGCCTTGCCGTAACGGGCTCCACTCTTTTGCGTGCGAACGTTAATGGAGAAAATGAAGTTTGGTACGATGGAATCCAGGCGTGCAATGTTTCACTAAGTCATGGCGGTGCGAATAATGTTTTATTCCTTGATTTTAGTGGAAAAACAGGACGTGATTTTGTTGGTGAATCTTATCGAGTACATGAACGAGTCTTGATAGCTGATAGTACTGGTAAACTAATAAAATCTGTGGCATCGCCTGCGGGGTATTCTTTTGACCATACGGAATGGATTGCAAACTCGGATTCGGTTTTTGTTGCAACGCTTGTCGATGCGAACGGAAATCATCGAAAAATCGTTTTAGTCAATGTGAATACGGGGGATGTGTTGCCTCTTGTTGAAGGCGAAGACTTGTTGCATCCGGCTTTGTGGACTGGCAAACGCTCTTATGGCGAAACGTCCTGGAATTTTGATAGCCTTGGTGTTTATTATGCGGAACTTGGACAGTATTGGAAAATATTGCCGCAAAAAATGTCGCTCTTTTGGAAGTATCGCGATTCGGTGGAGGTGGTATGCTTAGGGAATTCTCGCATGCTGCATAGCGCTATTGCCGATGAATTAAGTTCGTTTGCGTTAAATATGGCGACTATTCCCTGCGATATGCATTGCGAAGAATTTCTTTATGAGACTTATATTTCGTTGCATTTGAAAAATTTGAAGTACTTGGTTATTGGGCTTGATTTTGATCTTTGGAACGAGTACGATCCCATGGGTTCTGTTAACGTGAATCGAGGAAATGCGCTTGGATTCGTGTATGATGCAAATCATGAATATTGGCCTGATGGTGTCGATAGCTTGTTTGTGAACCGCGTGGAGGAAATTGCAAATGCCGATAAGGATAAAGAGCTTATGGAAATGCGTATGCGTAGAGGATGGATTCCTAGAACTTGTACGAACGATTGGGGCTCTAACGGAACGGGTTACGTTGAAATTCAGTAAGATAGCACTTGGAACAATGACGATACTCGTTACGAGTCCAATTATGCGGAGTTGGGCCAAATTTTGGATATCGCCAAAAGGAAAAATGTGGTTGTCGTTGGTGTCATTTTCCCGCTAAGTCCCTATTACAAAAATACCGGTAGTTATGGCCGTTGTGGTATGCGTCGCTCCACGGCGGAAATGCTTATTCAACGCATTGAAAAAATAGCTGAAGAGAACGAAAATTTTGTCTTGATGGACGAGAATAAAATGGGGAATCATGATTATGTCGGTGATGTTGCTGCTGATTACGATCACTTGTGCGACAAGGGGGCTGAAATGTTTACTTCACGCCTTGATTCCCTGCTAAAAACGCTTGAAAAAGGTTGCGAAAAACGGTAGCTTTTGGCGAATTTTTCTATCTTTGCCGGAGCATGCAAAACAACTTAAAAACACGTGTCCTGATAGTCAATGATGATGGGGTAGAAAGCGCCTATATGCGTTCTTTGGCGTCTGCTCTTTCGCAGGTGGCCGAGGTGTTTGTGTTTGCCCCAGAAACGGAACAGAGTG
>JAFWRL010000039.1 GCA_017520105.1 Fibrobacter sp. | reverse complement strand
GTTCCAACCGCCCTGGCCCTGGCCGCCGCCGTTTTCAGGCTGGGTGCCGTTGCTCATGGCGAGGTTGAAGTCCCAAGCCGGGCCGAGCGTTACTTTGCCTTCGGTCTTGACGCCGTTCTTGTCAGTTTTGTCCTTGGGTTTGTGCAAGAAGAAACTGCACCAGTAGGAGTCCGCATTGTTGGTCACTTCTTCGTGCAACACGTAGTCCAGCGCAGAAGTCATATCGACATACTTTTCATACCCCTGACCGTTCTTGCCGTTCTTGAATAGGCCTTCAAGGTCGTTCAGGTACTTTTTCAAGTAGGCTTCTTGCTCACTCTTGATGTTTTCTTTCTTGGGATAGTGTAAAATGACATTTAAACCGTCGGAGGTGCTGAAACCTTCCTTTTCGATGGGGCCACTGCCAGCGCCCCCCGTGTTGGTGCCCGTCTTGTCGAAGGCCCAAATATAGCCACCAGTCACGTCTTCGCCGCTAATGTCTGTTTCTTTGAGCTTGCTTACATCGACGCGGTATTTGTCACGCTTGATTTTTTCGAGAAGCACATAGACGCCACGATAGACCCCGTTGATGTACAGGTCAAAATGCTTGCTGCGTGGGCTGTAATGGCCGGCTTGCCTAAAGAGCCAGTGGGCAAGTGCGTTACGCATCAAGCTCTTGTCAACATACGGACCGTGGAAAACCCAGTCGTCGGAGGGAGGCAGGCCGAACAGGCTTACGTCTTTGCCTTCACCCTTTTCGTCACGGACTTCCACGCCGTAACCTGGCTTGGGGAACAAAGCCGAGGATTGTCCACGGACTTTGATACCAATATCGTAACGGGTTCCCTTGGCGCTATCAGCCACGTTATTCATCTTTCCGTCCAATACTTTCATGGTAGCCGGAATTTTTTCTGTGACTTTGCTGTCTAGGCATTTGCCTTTAGTGTCAACGAAAACAATAGGCAAATCATATGTCTGTGCGTATGACGAACCTATGATGCAACCCGCTAAGGTAGCTGCCTTAACCAACCTATTCATAAATGAATCCTCCAACAATCACGTTAAATCTATATGTATATGTGGAGAATGTTTTGTTAATTTTGCTTTATATGTTGTAAAGTGTTGTTATTTGTTCTACGCTTTTTTTTATTTTCGGGAAGAAAAGTTCCACGAAACCAAATGATTGTTATATGCATCCAAAAAGATGTATTATAAGGCAAAAAATGATGATTTTTTGTAGATTGAAAAAGACTTCTGGATAGAAGGAGGTTTTATGAAACGTTTAATTCCATTGCTCATTGCGGTAATCGCGTTCCCTCTGATGGCAAATGCCCAATCCCGCTACACGCCAGCGGAACTGGACACACTTGTGGCGACGATTGCGCTTTACCCGGATCCGCTTTTGGTGCATGTCTTGAATGCGACGATGCATGGTGATGACATTCCGAGCGCATCCGCTTTTGCCAAGGCCCATCGGAACTTGAAGGGGGATGACCTTGCGAAATCCATTGAAGATGCGGAATTGGGTTATGACGAATCGGTCATAGCGCTGATTGCGTTCCCGGATGTTTTGGGAAAGCTCGCGAAGTACGCTACGTGGTCGAATCAGCTTGGCGAAGCCGTTGAAATGCAGAAGGCTGACGTGATGGATGCGGTGCAGCGCATGCGCAAGGCAGCTCACAAGAACGGCTATTTGCAGAGCGATGACAAGGTATCCGTTACGGTTGGCGAAAACGTTGTGATTCAGCCGGTTCGCGAGGAATATATTTATGTTCCCGAATATGACCCGCATGTTGTTTATTACGTGACTTCTACGGGCAATATTCGCCTCCGCTATGCGAATGGTGCCTGGATTGGGGCGGGACTTGTTTACTGGGGATGGGATCCGTTTGATTACGACTGGGTGCACCGCCGCCCGCTATACCGCCATCCGAGACGTTACGCACCGCCTCCGCGTCACCATGCAAGGCCGAAACAACGCCCTGTCGGACGATTTGACAATCCGCCGCCGCCACCTCCTCCTTCGCATTCGAAATCTGCGTGGGATAGGCGTCCTGCAACGCCACCTCCGGCACCGCCGCGTTCAAATGCGACATGGAACAGGCATTCGGCTTCGCCTGTGCCATCTCCGGTTCCATCGAACACTTTGAGGAAATCGGCACCGTCAGCACCGCCACCGCCGCCTAATTACAAGCGTCCCGTGCCGCCGCCACCGCCGCCTTCAAGTTCTAACGATGGTGAAAACCGTGAATCCCGTAGGGTGGAACGCCATCAAGGTTCGCATAATCCGCCACCGCCACCGCCGTCACGCCGTGGTGACCACGGAAGACGATGACAATCGCGTATCGCGAATGCGGGTGAACAAAGCGTTTGCTGTCATGCCGGCCGCAGTGCCGGCATCGGTTGTTCCGTATAAAAAACTGACCCCGCAACGGTGTGCGGGGTGACAATTGAAAGCCGGGGTGACAGCAGTGTATTGCGAACGCGGAGGTCATGTCTCTTACGTCATTCTGACGACCGCAGGGAGGAAGAATCCAGTAATGTTCTGCACTGGATGTTTCGCGTTGCTCAACATGACGAAAACAACAGACCCCGGCACAAGGCCGGGGTGACAGTTAAAAGAGCCGGGGTGACATGCGTTTGTTGTCATGCCGGCCTCCGTGCCGGCATCGGCTTACACGGTACTTAATACTTCTTCAGAACTTTCTTCCCGTAGTAGGCGCCGCGGGCGTTCTGCTTTTCACTGTTCACGCGGCGGCCCTTGAGGTCGAACTTGCCGCGGTCATAGTTCATCTTGATTTCGCCCGTGCGGGTGTTGAACTGGCCGATGACAGTCGTTTCCTTGCCTTCATCGTCAACATCGATAACGATGCTCATGAATTCAGGCAAGTCCTCTTGTGCAAAGGACGGACGCTTCACGTAATTGCCGTTCGCGCGCACGCCCTGCGCTGGCGGCGTACTTTCCAGAATGTCCGTACTGACGAGGTAAGCGCGCATCGGAAGAATCCAGGCCCCTTCGCCGACCCTCACGAAATCGCCAACATTAATTTTATCGTCATCAGACGAACTTGCCGCAAAGCCGTAAGCATTGCCTGTTTCCCGATCACAATTTTGTCCTTCAGTTGAGCAGGAGGGGCCCCACTTCTTGTACTGCCAAGTGCCGCGGAACGTCCAGCCATCAATAGAGACATCTGCAGGAGCGGTCTTCTTGAGTGTCACACCGCCATTGACTTTTAGGTTTTCCTGTCCCATCTGCACCAAGTACGGAGTGTTTGCTGTCAAGTCGGCTGCGTAGTATTGTGCGGGTTCGCCATGTTCATTCTTTATTTGGTTCTTCT
>JAFWRL010000038.1 GCA_017520105.1 Fibrobacter sp. | reverse complement strand
CTCCGCTACGACAACGCCATCAAGCTGCTCATCCGCATTGCCGATGGCGAACAGGATATCGGGGTCGCTCCCGATGAACCTGTTACCGAAACGGGCTTTTCCGTTGCCTCCAAGGTCGATGGTGGGCCCGCCATGTTTTCGTTTAGCTCCATGAGGTTCTGATGCCTGTAGCCGTGACGAATGACTACGTGATTGAAAAGGCTATCAAGGACCTTTTACGCGACAACAACACGCCTATGAACTTCAAGGCTATTGACGTGTCGCATAACATTTCAGCCCTTTCCCGCCCGGGCCTTGCGTGTGCTGTTGTTTCGGGTGAATATACCGCGATGGACAATAGCGGCGAAGTCGAGGAAATGGCAAAGATTGTCGTCTCGCTCGTGTTCAAGAACGTCGCGAACGAGGAAGAGCGCCGCAAGCTGGCACACCCGGCTGTCCGCTACGTCATTGGCAAGCTTCACAAGAACGATTTGGGGCTTGATATGGAACCTTTGACTGTAGGCAATTGGCGTGAAGTGACCACCGCAGAGCACGTGGCTGTAGCCTGCATGGTGATCGAAATTGAGTTTACAACGCAGTTCACGTTCGTGCCCGAAGCAGCCGAAGAAAACTACAGGGAACTGCTTTCCATCTGCTCTACGTTCAAGAGTGAAACGCCTGATAACGAGACTCTTGCCGAGAGCGAAGTGATTTTCAACGAGGTAAACAATGAACCTGAATCCTAACATCCCGGAAACGATGATTCCGGGCACTTACACGGGCTACAACTATTACGCAGGCCCGAACGGTCTCCCCGCCAACATCCAGAAGGTGCTGCTCATTGGCGACGTGTCTTCTGCGGGGGCTCTTGCGGCTTGCAAGCCGACTGAAGTTTCCAGCGAACAGGAAGCCATTGCGCTTGCCGGTTCGGGTTCCGTGCTTATGCAGATGTACAAGGCTGCAAAGAAAGCCTGGAAGTACGCACAGATTACGCTCTTGCGACATGCCTCCGTGTCGGGTTCTGCCGCTACGTGGGAAAGTACTCTTTCCGGGACGGCTACTGCGGCTGGCATTGTTTCCGTCATCATCAACGGTCAGAAGATTAGCGTGGGGGTCGCCAAGACAGACACCGCAGCAGCTGTCGCGACAGCCCTTGCAGCCGAAGTGAACAACACTCCCGACGCTCCAGTCACCGCCGAAGCCGCTACCGCCAAGGTCACTCTTACCGCAAAGTGCAGCGGTGCGTATGTTTCCGCCGCTGCGGGCGGCCTGAACGTGTCCGTCGAATCCGAAGCTGCTGGCATCACCGCAGGTGCTGTGAGTGCTTCGGCTGGCGTTGGCACGGTAAGTCTCGAAACGGCTCTTGCTGCCGCCTTCCCGGAACGCTATCACATCATCGTGTCCCCGGTGAGCGACGAAACGAACCTTGGCAAGCTCAAGGTACATCTTGAAGCTGCCGCTGCACCGCTAGAACAGCGTGGTCAGCGTGCCGTCTGTGCGATGGTTGCCGCCTCCGCAAGCGCCGCCAAGACCGAAGCTCTCAAGCATAACTACGAACGTCTGCATATCGCGGCGGTCAAGAACAAGATCAATGCTACCGTGTGGGAAATTGCGGCGGGTCTCGGTGCAATTTTTGCAAGCAACTCCAAGCCGAACGTCCCGATGAACGGCGTTGCCATTCCGGGGCTTGCGATTCCGGATGTCGAAGACAAGTGGAGCGGCGAAGAACAGGATGTCTTGCTTTACGGCGGTGTGATTCCGCTGGTGGAAGAAGATAGCCAGCTCTGCATCGTGCGTGCCGTGACCACCAAGAGCAACAACAGCGGTGTTCGCTTTACCAAGCTTATTGACACGGGCGTTATCGCTTCGCTTGACTACTTCCGCGATTCCATCATGGCGATGCACAAGGCGAAGTACAAGAACAAGGTCATTCACGCCCTCTTGCCTGATGCCTTGAACGAAGACAACAAGGCTATTGCCTATGCCCTCGAAGCCGAACAGATTCTGCGTTACATCGACGATTACGCAGACCAGTTCATCACGCAGGAATCGAAGAACGAACCGGGCCGCATGCTCTGTCAAATCCCTGCTCCTGTCGTGCCGGGACTCAACCAGATCTATTCCACCATCGACCTTTATCTTTAAGGAGTGAACCATGAGAATTACTTCTCTTTCTCTCGTCAAGGACGGTTCTGAAATCACCGACTTCTCGAAGTTCAAGGAAAACGAAATTGAAACCACCCAGACCGTAGAACACTTCAACGGCGAAGACTTTGTAAAAGTGCCGAAGAAATACGGTTTCTCGATTACTTTCTTGCCGAAATCGGGAGCGGACCTCGATTGGGTTGCCGAAGAAGACAAGAATGACAAGGGTTGGACCGTGATTGTGAACTACGTCGGCGGCTCGAAAGTCACGTTTACCGGCGTGCATCTTCTCAAGTCCACCCCGAACGAGATTGACGGCAAGACCGCCAAGGAGACCCAGCTCGAATTTTACGCCGCTAGCCGCAAGGTAAGCTGATGAGTGGGCTTTCTGATAAAATCCGAGATGCCCACGAAGCTGCTGAAAAGGTCGATGTCGCGGAATCTGCGATTATCGACCAGATCAAGGCTTCGCACGATGTTTTCAAGGATATCGAATGGCCCGGTGTTCCGGGCGTGACTGTGCGCATGAGGCTCTTGACTGTTTCCGAAGCTCGCAAAGCGAAGGTCGATAACCAGCAAGAGTTCAAGCGTGACGGCATTGAAATCGGGATGCAGAACTTGGCGGATTACCGCGAACAGGAAGCTGTACACGGTATGTGGCGGGCTTTCTCCGACCCTGAAACGGGAAAGCCAATTTTCCGCAGTGCCGAGCACATGCGAACTCTGTGCACCGCTGATGAACTGAAGGCCTTGTGCGATGCCTACAATGCCTTCTCCGACGAGAACGACCCGAACTTGGAAAAGCTCACGGACGAAGAATTCGAACAGCTCAAGGAAACTCTCAAAAAAAAACCGGACCAGATTCGCTCGAAAGTCTTAAGCTTGCCTGTAGCTTGGAAGCTTCTGCGTATTTTGGTTGCCCCGCAAGAGAACTAAACGACGCCCAATGGCTCCTCGTCTTCGCGATGAAGGGCTATTTGGTCGATAACGATAAAGGATGGCAGAGCATTGGCTGACAATAGCGTTACATTGCGGATTGGCGCAGACCCGACAAGGCTTGAAACCGGCCTTAGACAGTCCTCCGCCTCGATTAACAGCTTTGGCGTCCGTGCCCGTGCAAGCATTGCGCGTGTCGGTAGTTCCCTACGGGGGCTTGCAGACCGTATGGTCACGCCTTTCAATTCGTTGGTCCTTGGCGGTGGGCTTGGCATGGCCATCAAGAACGTGGGCGACCTTTCCGAAGCGCTCATGTACTATGGTTTTGCCGCAAAGAAAAGCGACGCGGACACGAAGGTGTTCCGCGATTCGCTGCATAAAACGGCTGTTGAAACAGGTGTCGCCGCCAATGAAATTTTGAATGGTGTTTCAAAGATCGGTGAAATCACTGGTAAATTTGATTTTGCCGAAGAAATGGGCGCTAACCTGGCAAAAGCAGCCAAGGCTTCAGGGGCTTCCGTGGAAGATCTTGCCTCTGTGGCCGCATCCCTGAGTGGTTCGATGGGGTATGGTGCGGACCAGGTACAAAAAGCCTTCAATGCGTTGATTATTCAAGGTGAAGCGGGATCCTTCACTTTGAAGGGTTTTGCGAGTCAGGGCAGGGCTTTGCTGGCGTCAGCGTCTTCCGCTGGAATAAAGACATCAGAACAATTTGCGAAATTTGGCTCGTTTTTACAGATTGTCAATGAAAAAATTAAGAGTGAAGCGGAGACGACAACATCCGTTTCAACGCTTTTTTCGGAATTAATTGATAAAGCTGGGGATATCCAGAAGAAGTTTGGCGTTAAAGTTCTTGACAAAAATAAGGAAATGCGTGAATTTGACGTCATCATAAAAGAAATCATGGAAAAAACAGGGGGAAAGCTCAATAAACTTTCGCCTGTTTTCGGTGCGTCATCGATGAAAGCCATCTACCCGTTGATAGCGGAATATAAGAACGGCTGGGAAAGAATGGACCAAATTGCAAAAGACGGTATTGAGGGAATGACCAATACGAGCGTTTTGCAAAAATACTATGAAAAGGCATCCAATTCCTTCAACGGCAATATAGGCAAGATGACGGCTGTTGCCCACAAGTTTGCAGATGAAAACCTTACCGGTCCAGTGGAAAGTTTAACGAACGCGCTCAAGTTCCTGAATGAGCATCAAGGTATTGTTACGGCTGGATTTACGACAATGAAGTATGCCGCATTGGCTCTTGGTGCAGTCAAGATTGGCGGACTTGTAAAAGATGCAGCAGCTCTTGGGCGAGACTTGAAGGGTTTCTGGTCCAAAAAGTTTGGTTCAGATTCATCTTCGCTTAAATCCGCAGTAGATACAGTCCAAAAGGTGTATGTGGTCAACATGGGTGGCGGCATGGGTAGTGCAAACTACATGGACGATGACGATCTCCCGGTTACCACCCGGAAGACGGCGACAGCGATGGAAACGACTACGAAAGAAGTTGGGCGATTCCGTCAAGGTCTTTCAAACGCCCGTGCAGGGCTGAATCGTTTGCGGAACTCGCCTCTAGCGATGTCTGTAATGGGTGCCGCTACATCATGGGCTATGGGTCAAATTTACAACTTCGGTCAAGCCTTCATTGAATGGCGGCAAGTTGTCGCTAATTCTCGCGAAATCGCCGCCAATACCATCGACACGAACGCCAAGAGCTTCGAAGAACGGTACGGCAAAAATGCCCATGCCAAGCGTTATGACGAAACATTGAAGGCCATCCAGGAAGAAGAAAATAGTTTCCTCCCGTCACAAAAGAAGCTCGACAAACTCTATGCTCAGCTGAACGTTTCTCGTAAGCTCATGGCTCAGGATATTGCAAGTGGAGCTCATCGCGTTTCTGCACAGGAATACATGCAGAACCTTACTGTAGCGCCGAACATTGTCATCAATCTCGATGCATCTAACAACCGCTTTACCGCACAAAGCGACGGCGGCAAGCCTGCAAACATCAGGGTGAAGAATACACCAGGGATGGGTAGATAAATGGCCGAAGAAGCTAGAGAATGCAAGCTGGGCCCATGGAACTTGAAGCTCGTATCCATTGGTGACGAAATATCCCATGCCATTGCCGAAACGCAATATCCGTACAAGAATGGTGCGGACCTCGAAGACATGGGCGTAAATGCAGAGCTTTTGCGTTTTTCATGCGTTCTGACCAACGATGATTATAAAGAAAACTACCAGGCCCTCCGCAATTGGTTCCTATCGTATTTTGCAACGCCAATAGAGTTGATTCATCCCGACCATGGAACGCTCAATGGCTACCCGCAAAACGTGTCTTTCAACAATGATCGGCGCAAACGTTTTGCCCAATTCGACTTTGAGTTTAAAATTGCAGGAATCCAACCGGATATTCAAGATTTCACAGATCCGACCGAAGTGTGCGAGGAAGAGGCGAAAGCGGTTAATGTGGAAGTCCAGGCTGCTCTTGCCGAGGAAATGCAACGTGCAGGTGTTCCTGATGTTCCTGGTGACGATTGGTCTTTGCTTGATTATTGGGGCGCTATGGGTGATGCCGCCCGCTCATTTGCTTCAGGCGTTTCGGGAGCGTTGGGAAGGATTCAGGGCGTCATTGAAACGGTCAAGGCTCCGTTGGATGCCTTGAATACGACTATCGATTATGTTGACACTCTTTCTGGATCATTGACGGGGAGCCTGCAAAGGTTCTGCGATTCCTTGACAGCTCTTGGACGAAAGGCCGGTTCGTCTTCCGGGACGTCCGTATTGGCTAGCATCTTCACGGAACGCCTGGCATCGTTCATCGATACACCGGTATATGCCTCGTTGGCGACGATAGCTGCATCGACGCTCGCTTGTGAAACAGCAAGGCAAATAAGCGAAGACGAAGTCAAGATGGGTGAATCCATAGCCGCAGAAAGTGTCGTTTCTGATGATGCGGTAGGCAAGCCTATTGCTGCCGACACCATAGAACCTTTTATCATGACTCCAGAAACGCTCGAAAATTCGTTGGCAGCTGTCCGCGAGTTCATCAATAGGGTTTTGCCAGTATCAAAATCGCCCGGTCGGCTCAAGAAAATGGCGGCGACACTTACCGAGTCCATATTGAAACTAAAGATGGAGTACATGACGACAAGGACGGTCAAGGTAGAATACGAGACTCCTTTGCACAAAATTTTGCTCGACAATGGTCTTAACTACAAGGCTGCGGAGCGCGTTTGTGCGTTGAACAATGTAAAGAATCCAACATTCATGAAAGGCGAGGTGCTAGTCTATGAACAATGACGAAGTGGTTGTTGCTATCAAGAATGCCCGGATGAACCGTTTCGTGAATTTCTCGATTACGTCGGACCTGTTCGCGCCAGAAGGTTCATTTTCTTTTGTTGCAGATTCCAGGTATGACGTTTCTCCTGGAGAAGCGTGCACTATTTTTGTCAACCGCAAAATCGTTATGATTGGCATTGTGGATACCGTGAAACGGTCGTTGTCCAGACAGGGACCTGTTCTTTCGTTCGAAGGCCGTTCCGTCGCCAGCATCCTCACGGATTCTTGCGTTACGAAGTTTGCCACGCTTCCGACAAAGCTTGATGCGCTTGCAGAACGCCTCGTTCGTCCGTTGCCTTTTATCGGAAAAAAGGATTTCGTTTACAACTCCGACTCGAAAAAAGAAAAAGTCAGTCGGAATTTTGTCGAACTATCTCCGGGCGATACTGTGTTCGAGGTTATCAAGCGTGCGGCGAACTCGCAGGGCTATCTGTTCTGGGCGTCTCCGGAAGGGAAGTTCGTATTCGACAAGCCTCTTGTCCGTGGACGTTGCGATTACAAGATTCACGCCTTTGAGGACGGCTCTGAAATAGACTATATCGATGGAACCGTCGAATCTACAATCAACGGAATCCATAGCGAAGTGCTTGTAGTTGGCGAAAGCCAGGATGGCGACGATATCAAGTATGTAAAGGCAAGCGTTAAAAATGACGACATGCCTTTTGACAAGCCTCTTGTTGTGAACTGGAACGAAAACGACGGCCCGGCAAAGCGTACTGCGGAACTTCAGGTCGCCGTAGAAAAGTCGAGTTCAATACAGCTTCAATACACTGTCAAGGGATTTTCACAGAATGGCAATGTCTGGGCTATAAACCGATTTGTCGATGTGCAGGATGATTACAATGGGGTCAATGACGCGTACCTCATCAAGTCCGTGACGTTTACGCTTGACCGCCAGAGCGGAATGCGTACAAAGCTGGAACTCCAGCCAGGAGGTTCTCTGTGATGAAGTTCTTTACAAGCATTGTTTCAAGCTGCAAGGATATTGCAGGCAAGCTTCGCCGCGTGAACGCTTCGGCTAATGGAATCGATGTTGAAAATCGCCAGCTGATTCAACAGTTCGGCTTCGTGTCCGTTCCGAAAAAAGGCTCAAGGATTCTTTTCTTGCAGTTCGGCAACGTTACTGTCGGGGTCGCTTCCGATAGTGCTGACCGCCCGGAAGTCAAGGAAGGCGAAGTCGCTATTTACAAGGATGGCTCGCAGTATATCCTGCTTAAGGATAACGGTTCTGTCGAAATCAAGGCTCCGAAAGGGGTCGATATCGATGGCGACTTGCGCGTTTCAAAGAATATCTGGGACAATACCGAAGACCCGACTTGCGTCGGTTCCGTCAACGAAATGAGACAGACTTTGCTTAAACAGACTCACGGAACGGCAGTCGGTCCGTCTTCTACCGGTGTTCCTCCAATAATTCCAAACCCGCCAACAAAGGGATAGCATGACTTTAGATTTAATCAAGGAAGAAATAGAGCTTTCGCTTACTATCGCAAAGGGCAGCTTTTTCAAGCGTCCTGAATTTGGTCACAGGTTCAAGGAATTACGCAATGTCGCCGGTTCGGAAACGACCCGAAAGAAATGCGAGTCGTATGCAGTTGAAGCTTTGGGTTGGCTTGTCGATTATAAGCACCTGCGTTCTGTCACAGCCGCAGCGAATTTTATTGATAATGGAAAAATCCAGCTGAATGTGGAATGCATCGCCTATAACGGTAAACAGATTAATTTCAAGCGTTTTGTCGAGGTTGGCCATGGCAATTAGTGTCGATACTATTTTACAGCGCATGATTGTGGATGCGTACTATATGAACCCGAATCTTGAGGGTACGATTACACAGGGAACAGAGACCTATATCCGTTTTGCCGCCGCTGCAAGCGCTATATGGGGACTGTATAAACAGCTTGACTGGACTGTAGATCAGATATTCCCTTCTACGATGTCAAAGGAATCGCTAGAAAAGTTCGCTACCGATCGCGGGAAGAATGTCGATTCTTTGACCGCGTCCGAGCTGCTGACTTATGTGCTCGACTTTTTAAGACGCCCGCCTTCTGGCGGCAAGGCTTCCGACTATGAACGGTGGGCCCTGGAAACCACAAGCATCGGAACTGTCGCTCCCATGACTCCTTCGATGATTAGTTCGTCCGGAGGAATCAACCTTGATTCCGCCGCATTATGCGATTCGAAGAATACCGAATCTATCGGATTCAAGGTCGGTGGAAGCAATGTAGGCAATTCGGTGATTGTCGATTTTGGCTCTTCGAAAAGAATTTTTGGTGCCGGTCTTGGCGTTACTACTTCCCGTGGCGCTGAGTTCAGGGTGTATTCATCTACAGACGGTACTTCGTGGACTCAACGGTCGTCGTTGTCCGCTGAACGTTGGTCAATGGATACGTTCACGGCTGTCGAGGCGCAATACTGGAAGGTGGAACTCCATGCAATTGACTCTCTTGAAAGCTGGATGGAACCGGAACTTCATGATGTACGGTGCTATGGTATCGAATTTTATACCAACGATGATCAAGTTGAACAGCCTAGCTATGCAAAGACCTTGAAGAACGCCTATGGTATAGGGACTATGGCGATTCTGCTTGCTCCGGTATCGCTATCGATGAGGGCTGTCGAGAATGTCCGCAAGCACTGTGAAGAAGAAGGTCCCGTCGCACCGAAGGAAATTTTCGTTTCTGTACAGCGTGAAACGCCTGTCAACGTCCGTGTTACTGTTGACGGTTTCAATAACTTCGAAGAAGGATTGTTCAGAACGCAGGTTGAACAGTATTTTGCAGAACTCAGGGCCGGAGACAAGTTTGTCGCTGCTCAGCTCATTGTTTTCGTTATCAAGAGCGGCGGCGTTGACGCTGTTGTCGAAACATCCGTTGCAGGTTCCCCTTATGTTGAAACATTTACGCTGAATGCCCGTCCTGAACAGAAGTTCGTTCTAGGAACATTGACTGTCGAGGGGTAGCTTATGCCGAATCCGTTCGAATCTAGACACTATAAGGCTATGGCGCTCATTAAACCGATTCCTATGGATGCGGAGGACTATGCCGTATGCAAGGAACTTGACCGTGTTCTAGATGAAGCAGACAATGCCCACCAGGAATCCTTTATAAGCACTTGTACGCTAGCGGGAACGCTTGAGCGTTGGGAAGATGCATACGGACTGCCAGGAACGGGAACCGAGCAGGAACGCAGACAGGCTCTTGCTGCAGCAGTTAACAGACAATGGGGAATAGCGGCGAAACATTACAGGGCGATCGCGGAACAGATGGGCTTCACCGTAACCATAGAGAAGCCGAAGCGCCTGTTTCGTGCGGGTCTTTCGCGGGTCGGTGAACCGGTTTATTCGGAGGACGAACAGTATATCTGGTCCGTCCATGTGTCGGCAATCCGTGAGAACTGCAATGTTCTTGTAAAAGAGTTCGAAGAACAGAAGATTCCGTTTACGGCAATAAGGTGGGTGTTCGATGACTAGATATGAACAGCTTAAAAATGACCTGTTGCAGAACTTCAAGGACTTCCAGGATATAAAGCATCCGGGAGGTTCCGATGCCGCAAACGAAATTGTCGCGGAAGGCCTTGCCAAAAGCATAGCCCGTGAGATTGACCAAGGAATCAATCTCGAATTCCGTGGAGAACAATATGTCGATTACATTAACCGGGAAAACAAACAACCAGGATATATCTACACCGTGAAAAATGCGGGGCAGCTCAATGGTTCTTCGACACTTGAAGTGGTCAGCAACACTGTTGTTTTATGGGATGGTGAAAAATTCAAGGTCGTTCTAAGGCTTATTCCTACGAATTATGATCAGGCTATACGGGAGTTCCTGTCACGATTCAGAATAGACGGCTACCTTTCTTCGTCATCGATGAACCCGGTTAAGAATAGGGTCATCACGGACGCTCTGAATAATGAGAAAGCAAGCCGCGAAGCTGCGGATGCGGCGCTCCAGGAGCAGCTCGATTCCATACCGTCAATCTACGAGACCAAGGCCGATGCAAAGGCCAAGGTCAACAACTATGGTGTCGGGATGCGTTACCAGAACTATCAAACCCTCAAATTTTACAGGCCAAACATTTAAGGAGGATTCCAATGGAATTTGACGTTAGCAGACTAGAAGATGTGAATGGCGATACCGCCAATTTGCTTGCCAAGAAACTTGCGCAACAAATCCAGCTGGCTTTATCCGGGGACGTTTCGGGTTCTACGGCTACTGACTTCGGCGGCAATGTCGAAATCGTCCTGACCATAGGGGCGAAAAAAGTTAAAAACACGAATATCGATGATGACGCAGTGCGTTCTGAACACGTCAAGGACGGCGAAACGCTTCCTGTCGATATATCCGGCAATGCGGAGACTGCAACCAAGGCGACAAAGGATTCCGAAGGGAATATCATCAAGAACCACTATGCGACAAAGGACGAGGTTACAAATGGCTATATCCCACTATCGCAAAAGGGGGCTGCAAATGGAGTCGCTACACTTGGCGGGGATGGCAAGGTCCCGGCGTCACAGTTGCCGTCCTTCGTTGACGATACCATCGAAGGGTATCTCTATAACGGGAATTTCTACAGCGATTCTGCGCATACAATTTTAGTTACTGCGGAAACAGGCAAAATCTATGTCGATTTAAGTACAAACCGTTGTTATCGGTGGAGCGGTTCTCAGTACACCGAAATATCGTCGTCGCTTGCCTTGGGTGAAACGTCATCTACAGCATACCGTGGCGACCGTGGTGCTGTAGCTTACTCCCATTCACAGACTACAGGCAATCCGCACAATACAGCACTTACGGACTTTGGCGTTACAGCGACCGCGTCTGAGCTCAACATTCTTGATGGCGCCATAATTTCGACAACAGAACTCAACAGACTTGACGGCGTGAACGGCAATGTGCAGGAACAGCTCAATGCCAAGGCTGTCCCGCAAGATATCGCAGACGCTATTGCTACCGAAGTTAGCAACAGAAATTCTGCTATTTCGGCAGCAATCCAAGCTCTAGATTCCGAAAAAACATCTACCGACGGTACAAACGTTCAAGTCAAGGTTACGTTAATCAACGGCGAAGTGACCGGAGTCAGCATCGTTACCGACAATACGGCAAGTGCCGCAGCGCTGCAAAGCGAAGCTAGCACACGTTCTGCGGCAGACCAGGAACTGAGTTCCAGGCTCACGGCTGTTGAATCCGGTAAGGAAAATGTATCCAATAAAGTTACATCCTGGCAGGAAACGCCAGACAATACACATTATCCCAGCGAAAAGCTTGTCAAGGAAAGTCTTGATGCCATAAGCACAGGATCATCGCAGAGTATTGACGAGCATAAGCTGGACAACGACAATCCCCATGCGGTAAGCCGCGTGCAGATGAATATACCGTACCTCGGCAACTGCATTTATGACGGTTCTACAAAGACTCTTAAATTACTGGATACGAAGTTCACGTCCAAGGGAACGCCGATTGTCACTGATGACCCGCAGATAGGTGATGCGCTCTATATTGACGGCTCCGGTAACAAGGTATATTACAAGGGAGGCGACCTGCTAAACGGAACTACAATTCCAACAGGCATGGTGCCCGTTGGCGTAGTCATCAAACGAAATGGCGATGACGTGTTAATCCACTATTACAACTGTGATACAACTAAAAAGTTTGCGTCTGCCTGGATATGGGAAATAACGGGCATGGTTCTTGACGGCAACTCTCATGATATTGTATTCGTTCAAAAAAACTCAAGTAACGCGAATGTAACGATTGGAACGTTTACCTACTCCGCAGACAATATCAGCGATTTCTGTGAAGCTTTGAATACATGGCTTACGGAGCATCCTGGAGGAACCGCAGCTGGTGCTGGTTGGAATTATAACTGGCATTGCCAATATGGGTACAATAATCAGGGAGAACTTGCTTGTCTCGTAATTGCAGACAATATGGTTGATTATAGACAGGCTGGAAGTATTATTTCGTCTGGAGCAACCTCAAGCATGAATATGGCAAATAATTTGCCTGCGGTAACCCAGTCCGTCGGTTATGCTAGAAGAGGCGGTTCTCATGGGATAAGAGCCGGTGCTAATGCAGAACGTCTGATTGAACAATACAGTAACAATCCAGGATCTACGGCTGTACTAACTAGCGATATAACGCCAGAAACACCAAATGAGATTGTCTCGAAAACGCAATTTGAAGAAGATACTCACTGTGCTTCGTTAAGAGCTGCCTATAAGACTTTTGAAGAGTATATCAAAAAGTGCGTCATGATGAAATGGCCTTGTCTTGATTATGGAATGAAAACTTCTTATGGTAAGGCAAAAGAATGGACTGCTGCGTTAGCAGGAAGACAGCATTTGGATATAAACGGCACTTCCAAGGACACTTTCCCTGCGGCCAAATATGCGGCATCCATAAACTTCGATTCTCCTGGGCTACATGAAGGGGAGTGGCGTATGATGGGTATCGAGGACGCTTTCGAGATGATCAGCAAAATGAAAGCCGGATTGTCCGGGCATACATCCTATAACGGCTATGACATAGTCAACAAGACTCTTGCTGCTATGGGTGGATCAATTGTAAGATTGACAGATTCGCGCTGGCTCGCGGTTCGCAATTCCGCTAATACCGCGTGGCATTTCAGTAGCTATGGTCATTTCACCAGCAACAGCTTCAGTAACGCCTTCCGGGTGTCGGCGGTTGCGCTCTTAACCTTATAATTTATAACTTTGTGGCGGCTCTTTGTAGCCGCCACTTGGAGGTAAACATGAAAGGAAGGTCTTATAAAAGATGGGAAGATACTGGGCTTTACGTCGATACTTATGAGCTTATAAAAGCAGTTCATAGCGTAATATACGACTTTCCAAAAAAAGATCGTGTCGTTCTTGGAGACAAAATTCACGACAAGGCTACTTCTATGCTTGCTCATGCGGGAATGGCTTATAAATTGTCAGATCGTCGAAAGGAAGAAATAGATCTGTTCATTTGCGATTTTGAGGTTTTAAAAGCATATCTACGCCTTGCTATAGATTTCAAATACCTCCTACCTGCGAAGCAGGTAAAAATTTTTTCGTATATTCAGAGAATCGACGAAGGCATAATGAAATGGCGTAAAAGCGTCATGTCGAAGAACCAGGCGTCCAAGGTGTCAAACTACGACCTCGGACCTGACAAACAAGAATCAAGAGGAGGCGACGGATTCATTTAATCCATCTTCAGTAGTCGCCTTGTTGACGTTGTTTTGCCGTGCTATTGTTGTTTTCGCGCTGGCTCGCGGTTCGCAATAACAATAATAACGCGTGGAATTTCAGTAACAATGGAAATTTCAACAACAACAACTTCAATAACGCCTTCCGGGTGTCGGCGGTTGCGAACTTGAAAAATGTTTGTCGGTTAGATCTATGGTAGAATTGAAGGATCTGATAGAAGTGTATTACAGGGCAAGGAAGAACAAACGTCGTTCTTCCGATACGTTGAAATTCGAAGTGGATTTCGAAGCAAACCTTGTAAACCTGCAGAGAAAAATCAATTCTCGCGAGCTTACCGCAGATTCTAACTATGCCTTCGTCGTTTTCTCTCCCAAACCTCGTGAAATATTTGCTACATCCATGGAAACGAGGATTGTCCACCATTATTTAGACTGGAGACTTCGCCCAATATACGAAAGAGTCCTTTCGCCCATATCGTTCAACAACCGTAAGGGAATGGGTCAACATGCCGCCGTAGAAACGTTCAGGCGCTTTGTTCGGGAAGAATCCGAAAACTATACCCGTGACGCCTGGATTATACATCTGGATTTCAAGGGCTATTTTCCGAATGCAGATGTTGAAGTAGCTTTCAAACAGCAAAAAACGCTCATTGAACGCTTCTATAACGGTCCCGACAAAGAAGACCTTATCTACATGATGGACGTGTCTTTGCATGCCGATCCTGCCAGACATTGCAACGTGTTCGTACCTCGTGAAAACTGGAATTTGATAGCTCCTGAAAAGTCGCTGTTTAACAAGCCTATAGGTGTAGGCGGAGCAATCGGCTTCTTGGTATGGCAAAATGCCATGGGTCTCTATATCAATAAAATTACACGGTGGCTGAATGAGGAACTAGGTTTCAAAATGGTTGTCTTTGTTGACGACGTGTTTGTCGTTACTAAGCGAAAAGAAGAATTTTTAAACCTTATGCCTGAAATTCGCAGGCGTCTTGCCGCCATCAATGTCAAGTTCAATGAACGAAAATTCTACTGCCAGCACTACAGCAAGGGGGCTATGGTGCTGGGTGCCATGTGCAAGTTCGACCGCTGCTATTTGAACAGGAATACCTGCAAGAAGGGAGTGGCGACCATCAAAAAGATGAAATCGTGGCATATCAATGAACACAACGTGAACCGTGTGCTAGCCAGTATCAACTGCTACACTGGCATGGCCAAGAAAAAGAACAATTACAAGCAGCTGATGGAATACAAGGAACTTGGACTGAAGTTTTTCGGCAAATTTATGGCCTGGAACGAAAAGAAGCAGTGCTTCAACCTGCTCCCCAGATATTCCTTCAAAAACGTCCTTAAACGGCAGTACAGGCTGACTATATAATTTTTTAAGAAAGGAGAAAATTATGCGAAAACAACAATTTACAAACGGGTTCCCTATTACACCTGAGTGGGCTAATGCTATTCAGAACCCTACTTATGATGGTTCAAACGAAGATGTTGGCCATCTTCCTTTACCGCCTGGTTATTCAGAAAAGCAACAATGTAAGACAATCCATGTCTTCGGCGAATCCACATCAGTTGATTTGGAGGATTGGCCTTACAATGCCGTTATTCTTGTTCATAAGGCCATGCGTGGCGAAACGCCTGTTTACCCAAGAGAACTGATTGTCCGTTGTACCAATACAACCGGAGCGATAACTGTAATACCAGAACTAGACACAGATGGTACAATTACAGTTAAAGCGACGGGAACATCGATTGAAAATTCTTATGTCACACAAACAGCTGTTGACGGAGATATTGTTGTTATCAACGCGAATAATCTTGGGAGCGAGGTTGATATCAAAACCAGAAAGATTCGAGCAGGTAAAGATGCCGATTATAGACGGGTCTTCGCACAAATTTTTAGCATAGGAACTTCTGAAAATAAAATTTCAGCCCAATTTGATCGTAATGGTAATTTAGTTGTTGCAATTGAACCAGGGAACAATGTCGGTTCAATCGTTTATCAAATTCCTTTGAAATCGACTTCATTTAGTTGTGGAACAGAAAATTCTAATAGTGAAGGATTTATTTCTTTTAGCGAAGGCAATGGAAATGTGTCCTTCAAAGCTAATTCGGCAGGAGGCGGCAAATCTGTCGAATATTCATCTGAATCTAACGTTCTCTCCTTTGCTGAACAAGCTTCAGACCTAAATAATCAAACTCTTCGCAAAACGTATAATGAACCTGGACGTTTACAACTTGAAACCCATTCAGATGGCGGCAGGAAAGATGTGATTCTGTTTGGAAAAGATGTCGATTCGTCTTTAAATATTGTTGATAAGAATGGTTATATCACAATATTATATGTTCCATCAGATGCTGATGCCCAGATGTACTCATCACCGCCCTCTAAATTGTGCCTAACCGCGAGTGGAATTTACAAATTTTACTTGCGAAATGGAAATTGGGTTCCTGATACTGTGGGATCCTGATGTTTATACAAGAAAAGGAACGCTTTGCGTTCCTTTTTATAATTTTGTCTCATTTTACCCGATAAATTGTCTCACTAAAGCCGCGCCGTTATACGGTTTGCACTGCGTCCGCCGAAGTTTTCGCTGGTGAGGCACTGCCCCGAATACGAAACGCAAAGTGCCCCGTGAATGAAAACTTCAAGTTCCAGGTCGGTGAGGCTCTTGATTTGTGCAATCTGCTTTGCCGAAAGTTCGCGTGCAAGCACCGCTCTTGAAAATCCGATGTCCTTGACCAAGTTCACCGCTTCGGAACTGGCGAGCGTCATTTGCGTGCTTGCGTGGATTTCCTGTTCCGGGCTAATGGCCTTGATGAGCCTTGCAAGGCCTATGTCCTGGATGATGAACGCGTCTGGCTTGAGCGCTATCAAGCGTTCCAAAAATTCTGGTAATTCCTGAATTTCACGCTCGAAGATGAGGATGTTCATCGCGAGATACGTCTTTACGCCGCGAAGCCTTGCGTAGCGGATCATTTCTTCGACATCTTCGAATGAAAAGTCTTCGGTCCTGCCGCGTGCGTTCCAGTGGGGCACTCCATAGTAAACCGCGTCCGCCCCGTTGTTGATGGCGGATTCCAGCATGTCGCGCGTACCGACAGGCAAAAGAAGTTCAGGCTCGTTCATGAACTCAAAAATAGAATTAATTACCTACGAGAAGGAGATTCCCGGTCAAGCCGGGAATGACAGAATGATAATTGCGGTGTTAAGCTTCGTTGAGGTCGTAGCCGAACTGCACGATGGCGCCGGTTCGAGCTTCGCGGAAAATTTTGCGGTGGGCGAGGCCTTCCAAAATGGCGTCATCTAGTGCCCTCTTATTTGCCTTCGGGTCGTCTCCGAGTTCGACCGTCATGATGTCCCCTGTACCTTTGTACCCTTCGTGGATAACCTTCACGTAAGTGTATTCGCTGTCCATCTCGTGAACGGCCTCGTGTATAGGCTTGTCGTTGTAACCCGGATCGGTGTCTAGTCGGTTTTCTGACTTGTTCCAAGCAGAAACAGAACCGCAATAGCCGTCCTTTTTGAATTTAATCCATAATTGACCTTGCATAATAATACCCCATAGAAAAAATAATCTAATTTTATGTCATGTTCAAGAAATCTGTTATTTTGTCGTCTTTAGTTTGCATATACATGCTAATGCTCACAGGCTGCTCCAATCAGGAGGCCGAATACAAAATTGCGACCTTGACGGAAGAAAACGCCCGTCTGGCACGTCAAGTCCTTGTTCTCAAGGCGACCTTGGATTCCTTGAATGCCCATAAAGAGGCGATGGACAATTCCCTCAAGTCCCTCGACATGAAATAATTTCATTTTTCCTCTTTTTTGAGATATTTGTCTCAAAATTGCGCCATTTCTGTCAAAAATATTTCTAAATTTGTGCGCGTGACTGGCCCCGGTTTGTCGCCAAGGCGAAAACCAATCCTGCTTCCTGTGCGAAGCCTATCCGACCGTCAAGTCTCCAAGGAGGCGCTAGTAAGATGGTCTTTAATTAACCCACATTCCAGTCACCCCGCCTGCAGGTTATTTTCCAGCTTGCTCGTGTGGTTCAACCCTTACTTTATGAGGTGCCCAGATGGAAATAATCTCTCTCGTATGCTCAGTCGTTGCACTGCTGCTTTGCATTGTAATCCTTACTAAGGTCAACAAGCTTCTCACGATGCTTCGTACCCCGATTTTCAAGAAGCTCACCCCGGACATGAACTTGAAGCCGTCCGCCCGTCGCCCGATCAGCGCACAGGAAATGGCTCAGCGCGGTGAACGCAACAACAAGGAAAATCGCCAGAACAAGGAACGTCCGAACAACAAGGACAACCGCAATCAGCAAGCTGCTCACCAGACTGCCCAACGTGATCGCAACGAACAGCGTCCTGAACGCGGCCCGCGCCGCGATCGTCGCCCGCATCGTGAAGTCAATGCAGAAGCTCCTGTAGCTTCTGCCGAACAGGCTGCCGCTCCGGTTGCACCGGTCGCCGAAGCCCCGGCTGCTGAAGCCCGTCGTCCGCTTGCTCCGCGTATTCCGGTTGAAACTCCGGCTGCTCCTGCTGCCGAAGCCGCCCCGGCTGCCCCGGTTGTCGAAGCCCCGGCTGAAGCTCCTGCTGAAAATGTCTTTGATCCGTCCAAGGTCCGCTATGGCCGCCGTAACGTGATCAAGAAAGCTCCGGAACTTTCCGACGACAGCGAAGCATAATCTTCACGACAATTGCAATTTGCAAAAAGTTCCCAGTCCATGTGACTGGGAATTTTTGTATAACCGAAAACCACCCGTCGGGTTACTTTTTTCTATTTTACAAATCATGAACGATAAATGCATCAACCATGAGTATTACATGCGGCCTAGCGACCGCGTGCTTGCGCTTATTCGTCGAATCTTTCACAACAATCCGGAATTCCGTCACGATTCCTTGAAGCATGTGGCTCGCTTTGCGCCTGTGATTCCGCTGATGGGGGCGCGCCCGGACTTGAGCAAGACGCTCAACCGCGAGGTGACTTTTGCTGATGGATGCAGTCCGCTTCATTTCGGTTGTCCGATAATGCTTGCTGCTGGTGCAAACAAGACTGCAAACCGCATTTGCGATTTTGCCAATATGGGCTTTGGAGGCATTTCTGTGGGTACGGCGACCCGCCATGTGCGCGAAGGGAACACGCACAGGCCGCGTATCGGGTTCCTCGAAAAAGACCGCGCTATCCACAACAGCATGGGCCTCAACAACGATGGCGTCGAGGCGGTGACGCGTCGCGTGGATGACCAAATCTCGGCGGCGCACCGGGCGCAGTTGTGTGTAGGAATTTCCGTTGCTGAAACTCCGGGCCTTACCGACGAAGATGAAAAGTTGAAGGATATCGTCGAAAGCTTTTCGATTGCATACAAGGCGGCAGATTACATCGAAATCAATTTGAGTTGCCCGAATACGGGCGAAAACCGCATCGATTTGGACATGTCGCTTGTCAATAAAATTTTTACTGCGATTACGGATTACCGTAACAGCCAGGGCATTCGTAAGGCGATTTACGCAAAGCTCAGCCCCGATATGCCCGATAACCATACGGCGACAATCATGGATATGCTGGTGAAGGTGGGCGTAAACGGTGTCGTCGTCGGCAACACGTACCCGACGAAGAAGTTGGAAGACCTCCCGGTTCATGTGGCATACAAAGACTTGACGCCACTCCGTGCGGATGGCGATTGCGGTGGCATGTCCGGTCGCCCGCTTTACGAGAACACGGTGAAAAAGGTCAAGTTCGTTCGCGAACACTACCCGCAGATGAGCGTTATCGCTTGCGGCGGCATAGACCACGGTTACAAAATCTACGACCTCATCAAGCTTGGCGTCGATGCCGTGCAGTGCTACTCCGTTGTCGCGTTCCGTTGGATGGCGGCACATGCGATGCGCAAGGAACTTGCAGAAGCACTTTCAAAAGACGGTTATAGGACTTTAGCAGAATACGATGCAGCTCGTTCGAAACAGTAAGATTTTTTTCGTAGCCGTTTTGCTCTCGGTTGTCCAGTCTTTCGCTGGATACTTTATCGAGCAGACCTACGAAGATGCGCCGGTCGCGGATTCACTTTCGTCGCTTTCGTTTGGCGGGGAACTGGAGCTTGTCTATTATTTGAGTTCTATCCATCCGGGAATTTTACTGAGCGGCGAGTATCGCTTGCTCAAGCATCATTCGGTCGATGTTTTTGGCGCGGCGCTATTCTCCGGGGATTATCTGGAATTTGGACTGGATTGGAGGTTCTTCTTTAGAGGGCTCCGCGAAGACGATTTTTTGCGACTCGGCGTTTCGATGGTCTCTTTTGAGCGCGATGACAAGAGCTACTTTCCGCCCCGCATAACAGTTGGCTACGGTCGAGATATTCTGTTTTTCAAGAATACGAGTTTCTTGTGCCGCTTGGAACTCAGCGGAAGCTATATTATAGGAAAGCCGCTTGCCGAAAAGGATAACGATTTTATGAATCGCGAAGCGCACTTTACGGCGGCGCTCCATGTTGGTTTTTACTTTTTTTAGTGAAGTTAAATAGGATGGTCTAAATGATGAAAATGATTCGTACAATTTCCATTCTCTCGTTCTTATCGGTCTCGGCATTTGCAGCGCCTTGGCTTGGTCTCATTTATAAGAAATCCCTTTACGAAAATCACCTGGCGCTCCTTGTTTCTGGCGTCCATCCTGAATCTGGCTGCCTTTCTGCGGGTGTTGTTTCGGGAGACTTGGTCATCGGGGTCGATGGCAAGGAACTGGTCAATGTGGCGCAAATCCAGAATGTTCTGAAAGATGCAGCCGTGGGTTCGAAAGTAGATATTGAAATTTTCCGTGATGGCAAGCGCATTCCGCTGACGGTGACACTTACGGAACGCCCGGATGACATCTCCAGCCTGACTGGTTCTGCCATCGGGAGCAAGATGGCCTCGTTCGGCAAGAACTTCTACAAGAATGGCGAAAAAAGGCAAGAGGCTCCGAAGGCAACGCTTTTGGATTTCTGGGCGACCTGGTGCGGACCTTGCCGCCATACGCTCCCCGTGCTCGAACAGATGTACAACAAGTATTCAAGTCAAGGGCTTGAAATTATCGGTATTTCTTCCGAACCAAAAAATACGCTGCTCTCGTTCTACAAGAAGCAGCATGCTTCTCCGTATCCGCTGTACCGCGATGCTGATCAAGGGCTTTGGCGCCGTTACGGTATCCATGCAGTTCCGACGCTCATGCTACTCGATGCGAACGGTTACATCAAGCGCGTTTGGAGTGGAGCCCCGAGCTTTGAATTGCTCGAAAAGCTAGTGCTCGAAGTGCTGGAAAAATAGGTCGCGATTTGCAAATAAACAAGCCCGCGTTTTTTGACGCGGGCTGCTTTTACACTAAAAAACTTAAACTCATAAAACTAAGTTCCAAGCTTAGTCGTAATTGGACTTGGCTTCGGACTGGGCTTTGAAAATCTTGTCGTATTCGTCTTTCGAAATTCTCTTGTAACCTGTAACAATCTTGCCAGATTCGTCTTCGCCAAATTCATAGTAGGCGGAGTCGCCTTTCACTCGCATCAAAATATCCATGTTGAGGGAGTTTTTGCCGCGGAGGGCGTTGTTTTCGTATTTGGCGGTCAAGTCCCCGTTCACGTTCCTGATAGTGTAGTCGATGTTGTTCTCAGTGAATACTTCGAAAATCATGTCGGCTTCGCCTTTCCAGTAGCCTGTATATTGGGCCTGATTATCGCCGCAACCGAAGAATGTGAAAGAAGAAAGAAGAAGTGCAGAGAGAAGAATTTTTGTTTTCATGGCTTTAAATTAGAATTTTTTTTTCGTTTAAGTTAGTGAAACTATGTAACGTTGTTTTAACGGAACATTATTTACAGCACCTGAAACCGACGCTTGGGTACTGATTCTGTGGATAAAAACTGAACTTGCTTTCGGAGCAGCGGCTTTCGTTGTTGGTGTTCCATGCTCCGCCGGCAACGAGGAACTTGTCCGGGTGCTGTTTGCTGGTCGTCGATGTCCATTCCCAGAGGTTGCCGTTCATGTCGTACATGCCCCACCAGCTGCGGCACTGTGTTTTGCGGCCGCTGCGTTTGGCGGCTTTCGTGTTGGTGTTGCACTTGCTTTGCTTGTAGCTGTTGCCGTAAGAATACTTGAATCCGTCCTTGCCACGGCAGGCCGCCTGCCATTCATCGATGGTGCAGAGGTGTTTGCCTTCGCTTGAGCAAATGCGGGCGGCTTCTTCTTGGGTTACCATGTCCTTGGGGGTGGCGTCCGGCTGGTTCGGGTATTCGTAGGCATCAACGCAGACGGTTTTTGCGCCTACGGGGACAGGGAATGCATTTTTTCCGCAGACATTGTCGCTAGCCATGTCGTATTTGGCTTCTTCCCAGGCGCTACGGTTTCCGACGGAATCTTCGGCGTAGAAGAATACGGAGCCGGTTTTGTTGTAGTCAATCCCCTTGCTTGCGTCTTGCGGGTTGAGCGTGTCGCCGATGGAGACGAATGTCTTGCACTTGATTTCGTCGCACTTGACCTTGAGCTTGATTGGGTCGTAGTAACGGCCGGCTGGCGGCGCAATTTCAGCGGTAGGTGGGACTTTGTCCGAATTGCGGAGTGAGTCTGCGATTCGGGCCTTGTTCAAGGAATCTTGCCTGGCCTTATCAATTCTTGCTAGAGAGTCCAGACTGTCTTTGCGGGCTTTGCGGACAGCGCGGATGCTATCGCGAAAGTTTCTGAGGCTATCCTTGTTGATTGTGGGTTTAATGTTGGCAAGAGAGTCCGCGATGCGGAGACTATCTGCCCTGCGCAGGCTGTCGGCCATGCGTAGGCTGTCGGCGATTCTTGCGTCTTCGAGCGCCTTCAGGCTGTCAGCCTTGGCTTGTTCAAGCTGACGGAGACTGTCGAGTATTTGCTGCTGGCGCAAGGCGAGTTCCGAAAGCTTCTGGTCCTCAATGGCCTGTTGCTTGATTTTGTTCAGTTGGCACTGTACAATGAACAGGCAAATGAGCAAAAGCAACATCAAAAGCAAGATGACGAGATTGCGTTTCCCGTTTTTCTTCTCGTTCTTGGGCGTGTTGTTTTGCGTGTTCTGCGTAGAATTGTTTGTTTGGTTTTTCATAGCGTTCCTAGTTTTCTACAGCTTCGTTTTCACTTTCGTTAGAGTCTTCGTCGATGACTTCGTTAAAGAGTTCGTGCCAGTGGCGGAAAATTTCCGCTTTGAGTTCTTTCGGAGTGAGGCCGCGTCTCAGGTTGTTCCTGTAGGCAGTGGAAATTTTTCCGGTTTCTTCGGAGACGATGATGATGAGGGCATCGCTTTCGGCGGCGAGAGCCTTTGCGGCGCGGTGGCGCATGCCGTAGCCGGCGTCTCCTTCGATGTTACCCGTCGGCATCGGGAGGATGCAGCCTGCGGCGACAATCGATTTGCAGTTGAGGATGACGGCACCATCGTGTAATGCGGAATTCGGGAAGAACAGTGCGCGCAAAAGTCTGGAACTGATGCGAGCGTCGAGCAGTTCGCCAGTATCGGCGTAGTTCTTGAGCCCGACTCGCTTTTCTAAAACGATGAGCGCACCCGTCTTAGTCTTGGCCAGGTCCTGCACTGCGGTACAGATTTTTTGGGCGATGTCGTCGAGACCGCTGGCGTGGAAGAGGATGTTGCGCAAATCGACCTTACTGACGCTCTGGCCGATTCGCGTGAGGGCGCTTCGGATTTCGGGCTGGAATAGAATCACGACGGCGATAATACCGAGTGTGGCAAGGTTACTGAGCATCCACACGAGGGTGTGCAGTTCCCACCATTGAGCAATGAGCCATGCGAGAATGAGCAGGAACGAACCGAAAATCATCTGTGCCGCACGCGTTCCGCGGAACAGCAAGAAGATGTAGTAAAGAATAACCGATATGAGGAGAATGTCCAGAATGTCGGCCATTCGAACATCGATGATGTTGAATAACTTAAACAGGGTCATGGGACTTCAGAGCCTCCAGGTATAAAAGGGATTCCTTTGCCTCGCGAACATCGTGAACGCGGATAACGCTTGCACCGCCAAGGGCGGCGACAACTCCTGCCGTAACGGTCGGGATGAGACGGTCGCTGTTTTCAAGTCCCATCATCTTGCCGATGTAGGACTTTCTGGACGTGCCTATCAAGACGGGGTAGCCGTCCTTGAGCATTTCATCGACGGATTTCATCAAGTCGATGTTGTCTTGGACCGTCTTTCCGAAGCCAATTCCTGGATCTATGCAGATGCGTTCACGCTCGACGCCTGCATCGAGAAGCTTTTGCACCTGCGCCAAAAGTTCTTCTCGAACTTCCTGAACGACGTTCGTGTAGGGCTTGAAATCCTGCTGCATCGTGCCGAAGTTCCCGCGCATGTGGTTCAAAACGACGCTTGCTTTTGTGCGGGCAACCGTCGCAACCATGTCGGGGTCTATCATGCAGGCGCTGATGTCGTTGATGATGTGGGCGCCAAGACGCATGGATTCTTCGGCGACTTTCGCCTTGACCGTATCGACCGAGATGTAGAACTTGCGGAATCCCGGATTGTTCAAATCTTCTGAAATCGTCGCTGTTTGCGCGAGCGCTTCGACGACCGGACATACGCGGTCGAGTTCTTCCTGTTCGCTCACCGGAGCGCTTCCTGGGCGACTGCTTTCACCGCCGATGTCGAGAATCACGGCTCCTTGTTCGACTAGCGAAATCGCATGCTCGTAAGCGGCTTCGGGCGTGTTATGCTTTCCTCCATCGAAAAAACTGTCCGGGGTAACGTTCACGATACCCATGACAAGCGGCATCCTCGAAGCTGGAATGACATCATTCCCAATTTTCCAAGGAATAGCGCGTGTTGATTCAAGTAAAGTACGGAGCATAGTTACGGAGCGTTCTTTTATTGTTGGTCGGATTCTTTGACGGAATTGGTGGCGGTTTCGTTGCCTGTAGCGGGTGCTGGCTGCACATCGGTAATCGGTGCAACTGGAGGCGGGTTTCCTGGATCCGGCGGCGGAGTGTTTTCTTCTTCGCGTTTCTTCGCGAGTTCTTCCATGGCCTGGTACTGGCGGCTCTTCTTTGTTCCGGTGAGCTTTTCGCCAGCCATCACGCGGTCAATCTCTTCGCGGTCCAAAACTTCAAATTCGAACAGCGCTTCGGCGAGGTCGATGAGCTTGTCCTTGTTCTCTTCGAGGAGCTTACGTGCGGCCTGGTCCATGCGCTTGATGAGGCTGTTGATGGCGTCGTCGATCATCTCGGCCATCTTTTCGGACATTTCCTTGGGCTTAGAGATTTCGCGGCCGAGGAAGATTTCTCCGTCGTTACGGCTGTAGCATACCGGGCCGATGTTGTCGTCGAAGCCCCATTCCGTGACCATCTTGCGGGCAAGTTCGGTGGCGCGCTGG
>JAFWRL010000037.1 GCA_017520105.1 Fibrobacter sp. | reverse complement strand
GATGGCGCACCGAGCCACGTGACCGACGCTGGTCCGATGTTCAAGAAGTATGGCTACAAGGCTACCTTCAACCTGGTGGTGAACTGGAACCCCAACTGGAGCGGATTCCAGGGTCTGGCCGACGAAGGGCACGAAATCGCAAGCCACAGCAATAGCCACGGGCAAAACATGAGTGGCGAAGAAGCCTCTTCGAAGAAAGCTATTTCTGACAAAATCAAACAGAAGTACGGTATTATCACTGTCGCCTACCCGAACTGCAACGTGCCTAACGAAAGCGCGGTCAAGCAGAACTACATCGTGGGCCGTATCTGCAACGGCAGCTGGAAGGGCATGGGCGATGAAATGGGCAAGGACGGTCCCTCCAACTGGGCCCAGGTCCCTGCCACCATGACCGGTGCCGAAGGCCAGCTCAAGAGCACGAACGACTTTACCGGCAGAATGCAGAAAGTCATCCAGAGCAACGGCTGGGCCGCATTCCTCACCCATGGTTTCCAGGGCAAGCAAAACGGCAGCAACGCCAACTACTCGCCGACGGATATCAACGCCATCGATGGTGCCCTCAAGTGGGCCCAGCAGAACGATAAGGACATCTGGGTTGCCCCGATGGGCCATGTCGCCATGTACCTCAAGGAACGCAAGGCATCGAAGGCCGAAGTTTCCTCTAGCGGTGGAAACATCACCGTCAAGCTCACCCACAACATCGCCGACAACATTTCCAAGTACGACTACCCGCTTTCCATCCGTGTGAAGTATGACGGTTCCAAGGCCGAAGTGAAGCAGGGCGACGCCAAGCTCGAATCCAAGATCGACGGCGGCTATGTTTACTTTGACGCGGTCCCGAACGCAGGCGACATCGTCATCTCTGGCGAAGGCGGCGGCCCTGCTCCGACGTCTTCTAGTGCTACGGAACCGACTTCAAGCGCAGCCCCCACTTCTAGCGCTACAGAAGCATCTAGCTCCAGCAGAAGCCATCATCGTTCTTCTTCTAGCACTGAACCGGGCTTGTCCAGCGCAACAGACGCGCTCCCGACTCCGGCATATGATGCAAGCCATGTCGTAGCTTATGTCGATAACAACGGTTACATCACCGTCCAGAACGCTCAGGGCATGAGCATCACCGTGTTCAACAGCCTCGGTTCTGTCGTGCGTACCACCAAGGGTATCGGCATGTTGCAGAAGGTTTACTCCGGTGCGAAGGGCATGTATGTCGTGAAGGTCGGCAACAGGGCCTGGACAATGAATATTAGGTAACACTGGATTTAAAATTCAGTGGTTTAGGGAAAGCCCGCTCCGATTGGAGCGGGCTTCTACGTTTTCAAGGAATTCTTAGAGGACTTCCTCTTCGGTTTTACAATGATCAATAAGCTTTGAAACCCATTTTTTCCAATATGGATCATAATAGACATCCGTTTTCGCAAAAACTTTGCAAACAGCATTCGCTCTAAAAGTTCCATCATCAAAATCAACCCTCCCTACTGCAGATTCTGAATAAGAGCCGTTTTCGATAATACAATCCGCCTTAAATTCCATCTCATCGTCAAAATCGTAAGTGTACAAGGACTTGTAAAAGACGACTCCATCCGCAGTAGCAACCGCACCAAGCTTATACAATTCGGGTTGTTTTTTTTCAAGTTCAAACTTCAAACTACAACTAAATTCTTTTAAAGAAGCATAACTTATCATTTCCACAGGCAAATGCACAACACCAGATTCTTCCTTCATCGAGACAAAAGAAAAATAGTACAGCGGATCAAGATCAGGATTATCAGCCGGACTCGGTTCGCAAGACATACAAGAATCAACAAAACCATTTTCCAAAAACGACTGAACCAATCTATTATAGGATTCTTGAGCATCAACAGAATCAATAAATTTCTGACTGCCTACGCCTCCCTGAGTATAGGCTTTACCAGATTGAGCTTTATAAATGTCAAACCGCATTTCTGGAGCTGTGCTCCCCTGATCGGAACAAGCACAGAATGCCGCCACAATACTCAACGCTACAATCAAAAGAAGAATATATTTGGACAAGTTCATAAAATTTGTATTCAAAGAAAGCCCACTACAATCGGAGCGGGCTTCTTGTTCGGTTGATTGGGGTTAAAAGCTCCCGCTCACGAGCGGGAGCATGCTTTATTTCAGGAGATATGGGATTATATTATTACCATCCTAAATTGAGTCCATCACATTTTTCTGGAGGACAATACACTTTAGGAATTCTCATTTCAGGCACAACATCGGACCTGCAATTACTGATAACATACGATGCGTATTTTTCCCAACGGGAGATTCTTATGGGATTCTCATGCAAACTAGGCAAAGTACACCTTAATTCGGGCTGACGTTGGGTATCAATACCCATCGCCGACTTAAAAACAGTACCACCATCAGCAATACAATCCTCAACAAATTGGTTTAACACAAGAGAATCTCTACTACTGTAATCCAAATCGATTTTTCCATAAGCCTCGTGTTCATAAGCAGTAAGATACTCCGGGAACTCAAATACACTATCATTTGACGTAAACCATTTACTTTCATTCCAGCAATAGAGAGATTTTATCAAATGCCAGCCGTCACCCATTTTAACAGCACTTTCATAAGAATGAATCGGTCCATACGTTACACCATTTTCATCCTGCATTGAATAAACATCTCGATAGTACGAATAAGACTCAGTTCCAGAATACTCATAGTGCCTCCAGCCCTCTGCTGTTTCATACGAAGTATTAAGAGTATCAACAGCAATTATGTCGTTCATCGCTCTATTATAAGCATCATCGCCTTCAAGCACTTGAGTAGAAGTAATTTCTTGAATTCCACCTTCATTTAATTTGCGAGATGCAATTACAGTAGTAGCAACATTGGGCTTAGAATTTTCTTTTAAAAGAGCCGCCGCTTTACTTGCAATTTCTTTTTCCTCCAAATGCACAGCCACAGAATTAGACTGTTCGTCCGCACCGACAACCTTGTTATCGGAGCAAGCGGTAAAGGAGCCCATCACGCTCATGGCAACAAGCGAAATCGGAATGATTTTTTTGATATTCATAGGAATCCTCCCTTGAATTTTTTTGATATTCATAATGTTTCCTCCTTACACTTTTTCCGAAAGCGGGAAAAGCTGTAAATTTAAACGATAAACTTGGTTGATTTTTTTGGATCCGCCAGCGATGGCGATAACTTGTTTGCGGAAGCGGTTCACCTCTTCGGAGATTCGCTTCATGGCAGTTTCATCGACTCCGATGGTCACGCCCGAGATGTTGCGTTCACCCGGAGCAATTTTTTCGATAGCCTCGCGAGCAAGGTCAATCATCTGGCCGTTCATGGAGCGGAGCGCAAGTTTGAGAGCCTCGCCCGAGCCCGTAATGACTTTATCTGTCTGTTCATAGACGTTTTCGCCAATCGTCTTGAGAATGTTGAGCTTTACCAAGAGTTTTAACGAATCGCGGACTTGCTGTGCCGTAAAAGTATGCTTGATTTTCTTGGCGATTTCACCCGGAAGCGCGCCAGGCATCAAAGGGGCAAGTTCACGAACAACGGAATTCACCGCCGATTCGTAATAGTCAAACGCATCAGCATCCAACACTCTAGCGCGCTGTTCGTTTGCAAGTTCTTTCATCTTGAGGAACGCTTCTTTTTTCTTGTCATCGTCTTTGGCATTCGTGAATTCGACCATGAGCTTGAAATACTCCTGTTCAAATTCATTCAGGCCCATCGCGGCAGCCACAAGCGGGACGCCCACGCGACTCAGCGAGCTCTTGCCGTCACATACAAGTTTCAAGTACGATGGCGACGAGAATCCGGCGATTTTGGAAAATTCGCGCCACGAGAACGCGGAACTTCTTTTTCGCCAGTCAAAATAATCAAGCATGTACTTTCGGTAATCTTGATATTCTGTTATCGGTTTCATGTTTTAACCTCCTTACAAACTCAAATATACCTCATTTATCAGTACCACGCAATAGATAAAATGATACAAAAATTTCGATTTTTCACAGAAATACGCAAATTTTGCAAATTTCAAAAATTTTTAAAATTTAATGAATCACTTGTAATTGCAGATGAATCACAGGCGGGTCGCCATAGTTTTTGGCGTGCACTTAAAGCCGACCCCGGCACAGTGGCCGGGGTGACAAACGCAAAGGCCGGGGTGACAAGACAAAAAGAACCGTGACTGGATCCTTCACATTCGTTCAGGATGACGACAAGGCGAAGGCCGGGGTGACAAAGGAGGCGGGGAATGACAGTGTATTTTCTAAATTTTGGGGCATGAAACCGTGGAAATTGTTGAGTTCAGAATTTTTGGTGGATGCGCCGTGGTTGAAGGTCGCGAAGGAAACGTGCGAACTGCCAAGCGGCAAAATCATCGATGATTTTTATACGTTATGGCAACCCGACTGGGTTTTGATTCTTGCGCGGACGACCGAGGGCAAGTGGGTCATGACGGAGCAGTATCGCCACGGCACAGGAAAGATTGCGCTGGAGTTTCCGGCGGGGATTATAGACAAAGGAGAAACGCCGGAAGATGCCGCAATCCGCGAACTGCAAGAGGAATGCGGATACGGCATCGGAGAAGGGAGATGCCCGCTCAGTGGCGGGCATGACAATACAACCTATTTAGGTTCGTTCTCCGTGAATCCGGACAGACATCGCGGGAAATTTCATGTGGTGTTTATCGACGGTGTGAAGCGTTTGGGCAAAACGAGCTTTGACGATACCGAAGACATCGAAACATTCCTGTACTCGGACGAAGAACTTCAAGCGAAAATCGCGGAGGGGACATTCGACCACCCGCTTCAAATCGCAGGCTACTTCAAGTGGAAATTATTGCAATCCGCCTCCCGATTTTGATTCTCGGGCTGAACGGCGTTCCGGGTTACGCGCTTTTCAGGCATTTCAACAAACTGTACGGTAGCGTGACTGTAAAAAGCGACGTCTTCCCAAGCGCACAAATTGCTCCAGGCGTTATCGGGGTTCGCCCCATCAAACACCCTTGCGTTTTTGGCGACAACGTTTATGGAATTGATGCCGAAGAAACGGAACGCTTGGGCGAACTTTTCGAGCGTTTTCGCTTTGGCACCGTCATCGACGCCAGCGGGAACTGCGCGCTGAAAGCCTGTGAATGCGATCCTGCCCGCAGCCGCCTCCTGAACTACAGCCAGGGTGTCGATGCGGCCACGTTCGCAGCCCGCTATAATGCGACGCTCATCCGCATTTCTGCCGACATGGTCTTTAGCGGCGACGAAAAGACGAAGCCGAACCGCCCGTACGTCGAAACGGACCCCAAGGACCCTATCCACAATTACGGCAAACACCAGGCCGAAGCTGAAGACGCGATTATCGCCATCAAGCCAGACGCGGTAATTCTCCGCGTGCCGCTCCCGATGGATTACGCACCCGGTGGATGCGCCGGCGCCATCGATTGGATTACGTACCGGTTTCGCCCCGGCCGCCCGGCGACTTTGTTCACAGACGAATACCGCAATCCGCTTTCGGGCCCGGACCTTTGCCGCACCGTGCAATACATTCTTGAACATAAATTCCCCGCAGGCATTTACAACTGCGGCGGTCCGCGTCGCGTTTCGCTTTACAACGTCGGGCAAATCGTGAACGCCGTCGGCGGCTACCCCGCCGAACTTCTCCATGGCGTGCCGCGCATCGAAGGCGGCCCCATGCCCCCACGCGTCGGCGACATCAGCATCAATTCAGATAAACTCTACAAGCTTTTGCCACCGGGATTCATCAAGCCGTGGCCCGTTTCAGACAAGCTCGTACCTGACAGTTTCGACTGGCACAAAACTTTTGGACGCCATATTACAGACAAAAGCAAAATGGGTAGCGACGAAGCGATTACCAATTTGCTCGTGAACGGGATGGATGTAGAACTATAGCGCTACCCGCGTGTCAAGCGGAAGAATAGGCCTATGACATGACTACTCATTTCTTCGCCTTTGTTTTCAGCTGCATAAACCAATTTGGTAAAAGATAACCCGACGCCGATGGACCAAGTATCGCTCACCCACCAATCCTTGCCCAGTTCAAAGCGTGTAAACACGCCCCCTACGGTACAATATTCTTGAGCATAAACATCATCTCTCGCCATAGAGCCATCAACTCCTCCCGCAATTCCTACAAAAAGCCCATTCAACGGAGAAGTCAAATCACGGAACGGATAAACGGTAAAGCCAAATCCAAACGAGCCATAGATTCCATAGGAATCAAATGTTTCATCCTTGATGCCCAAAAGTTCCGTTTTCTCGCTTTCCAATACGTTATCTACAATAGTTCGAGTTACAGAATAATCTTGTTTGCGAGTTATTCCTTCGCCTTTAAAGAGCCCTACGCCAAAAGAAAAATGCGCCGCAACCAAGTTTCCAAATGACATTCCGAAACGAAAATCAATCGAAGGGAATCCCCAGGCACTAAAACTTTCCTGAGACTCATTTAGCCCATAATATTCCGTTCTTTCACGTCGCCCATCTGACCTTGTATATTCCCCTCCAGAACGATAACCAAAATTAGATTTGTTCAATTCGGAACTCAAGTAAGAAAGGCCCCAATTCACGCTAAGATAGGAACCGCGATGTTCTCTCGACTGGTGATTTTTTTCCGCACCCGGTACATCATTTTTTTCAGCGACATCAGCATGTGCAAGCGCTGCAATTGCAAAAGCCAAAATACAAATAAATTTATTAAACATTTTCATAGTCAATTAACCACGCGTTATACGGAACGAAAGTGACAGGACATTATCGGAACGATGAGATTCGACAGTATTCCACACAAGGCCGAAATGTGCAAAGCCAAGCCCAAAACCAATAGAAAGGCGATCGTTCAACCACCATTCCTTACCTAATTCCAATTCAAAACCGATGCCGCCATTTCCTGTGACATCAGAGCCACCCACACCAAAAAGCGTGTATCCGACAGAGCCACCTACAAACGCTCCATAGAGCGGAGATGTCTTGTTGCGGAAGGGGTAGAATGTAGCGCCAAAGCCCAAATAAGTCCTAAAGTTATATCCATCACCAGATGCGGGATCTTCGCTATATTTTTCCAGATCCGGTTTTTCAACGCATAAATTATTTTCGGCACAAATAACGACATAATGTTCTTCATAGGAATCCACCGTCCCCATATAAAAGGCGAAATTAAAGACCGTGTGGAAGGCTACGAGATTCCCGAGTGCATAACCAAACTTAAATTCACCTAGCATAAAGGAGAAGCCGTAATACTCGTAAAAGTCGATATCACGTTCAATTCTATTATTGTAACTGTTATAAGATCTATCCTCGCTATTATTGAACCAGTTTAAAGCAAAACCAAAAGAAGAGCTGTTGTAAAATCCGCGATGTTCACGTGGAGCAGGCTCAGCGATAGAAGGGAACTGAGCAAATGCCAAGCCCGCGGCACACAAAACAAGAATTGCAAATACTTTTTTCATAAATCTATTCCCAGATACTAGCCATGCGTTAAACGGAACGAAAGCGATAAAACATTATCGGAACTATGCGAGTCAAGCGTTTTCCAAATCAAACCGGTATGAGCAAAGCCCAAGCCAAAACCAATGGACACACGGTCGCTTATCCACCACTCCTTGCCAAGTTCCAATTGGAAACTGACGCCGCCATTCCCTGTAGCATCTTCGTTGCACGAATTTATCATTGTAGCAAAAAGCGTATATCCAACAGAGCCGCCTACAAAAAGACCGTTCAAAGGCGATGTTTTATTTTGTATAGGATAGAAAGTCGATCCAAGACCAAAGAATGTCCTAAAGCTATACGCATTCCTCGATGTATTGTTGATATTGCGGGACTCGTCAATGGTTTCTGGACAAGTCTTCCCAAAAGCACACAGACTTTCGTACACCTCGTAATTATAATCCAGCGAACCGGCAAAGAACCCGATATTGAAAACAAAATGAACCGCCACCAGGTTTGCTATACCGACGCCAAACTTAAATTCCGACATCGGAAAGGAAAAACCGCTATAATCATAATAGTCCACATATCTCCGCTTCCCATCAATATAGCCACCGCCAATTTCAAAAGAAGCACCGCCTAAATCTACACGACTATTTTTGAACCAATTATAGGCAAAAGCGAACGACATATTGCTATAAAAGCCACGGTGTTCGTGGGCAACGGGCTTGCCGACAGAAGGGGACTCCGCAGAAGCAAATATAGCTACGCATAAGATAAAGATTGCAACAAGTTTATTCTTCATATCTTTTACAAAAAATTTAGTTTGGTTAAAACATAGAAAATTTTGGGAAGATGAAGATTCCCTCCCGGAACACATTCGACAAGCTCAGTGCGAGCTCCGTCTGGGATGACAAAGGGGGCGGGAATGACTGTGCAAGGGGGAATGACAGTGCGATTAAAAATTCGCGATAAAGTCTCGGTGGAGCTGTTTGTCGCCGTATTTGTCTTCGGTTCCGGGATTTAAATCGGCAGAGGTGTAACCGCTCGCGATTTTCTGCAAACGGACAATTCGCGATAATTCGTCATAGCTAAAATGAATGCGGAAGGTGCGGTAGGCAAGTACGCCCGTTTTTGCATTTTCGTCAACCGTCAAACGGCGGCGGGAACTGTCAAAGACGTCCTTCGAAAAGTTCCCGCGCGAAAGCTGCACTCGGGCAAAGCTTTCCAAGTCGAATGCGCTACGTTCTGCAATCCAACGGTTCTGAGCAGCGAAAGCATCGGACATTTCAACGGCCCACAAATCACCCACCTGTTCTTCGACCCAGCCAGCCCGCGCTTCAGGGAACGCATCCGCCATCGGGATGTAAGGCTTGATGTCGAGTACAGGCGTTCCATTCAGCAAGTCGGCTTCATCTACATACAACATAAGACCATCAATTTTGAGGAGCCGTACACAACTGAGTCCAATCGGATTCGGGCGGTAAGGGCTGCGGCTCGCAAAAGTGCCTACGCGGTCTTTTCCCTTGGGCGGTACAGGCGGACGCGTCGTCGGGCGCCAACCTTCATTCTCGTGGAACAGGAAAATCACCCAGATGCGTTCAAAGCCATCGAGGTCGCGGAGCGCCATCTCGAAATTCTGCCCTGGAGAGAGCACAATCCGGCCCGGATGCCCAGCAAACAGGCGCCCCTGCCGAGGAGCGTCGTACTTATAGATGGCATCGCCGAAAAATGTACCAATGGGATTCATTTATTATAAATTATCTTCCGTAATTTTTCCATACCGGATGTAATCTATCTTACCGGTAAAGAATCGGTCATCATGGCGTTCCTGATACATCGAATCGTAGCCGATTGCCAATCCGTATTTGAGATTAGAGGTATCGGCCTTGTATTCCATCGCGACCATGGCACCATCCAGCGTAATATTCATCGAATAGAAAATAGTTCCTGACAATTCCGACTTCGCAGGAAATATTTTTATTCTAACGACATGCCATTCATTCAACGAGACCTGGCCTATATTCTTGACTTCCCAACTAGAATTAAACTCCATATCTCGCATATGAAGAACAACATCAGTTCCGTCTAAACGAATCTGCCAACCATCAACTCCGCTTCCAGGAGGTTCTGCCACAAAAATGTTCCCCATTTTTCCAGCTTTAGTTGGCATGAAACGAATTTCAACAACAAAGCCTCTGCTCTTAAAAACACCTGACAAGGGGACAATCAACCCGCTAGTACCATCGAAAACTATACTTCCGCATTCTGCACTTATTGGACCGACATGATTGTCTTTATACGCATTATTTTCGCCAAGGTAATCGTGTCCCATGTCATTAGGGCTATTAAATTCGTATGCAACGTCATAGCTTTTCAAGCTTTCGGTATCTACAGCATCGTCGCAATTGAGTTCGCTTGCATTGGAGGCGACTACTTTTTCTTTTTTATAGGATGCTTTGTCATACCAATCAATCCATCCGGAATCGGATTTTTCGGAACTTGAAGAAGCCGCAATGCTCGATGAAGATTGCACAGAACTAGAAGATTCCGCCTTAACGCTGGACGAAGATTGCACAGAACTAGAAGATTTCGCCTTAACGCTCGATGAAGACATTACAGAACTAGACGACCTTTTTTCCGCAGAAGACAATTCCGCTTCACTCGATGCAAAAGGACGATTCCCAGTTACAGAGCCTCCTATACCCTTACACGATGACACGTACATATCCGTCAAGCGCTTATATTCGCTTGACGATAACTTCTCATCCGAGACAGCAACAATCGTATTTCCATTGCAAATCACACTTCCATAATCTGAATCGCGCTTGTACGCCGAACATGCGTGTTTT
>JAFWRL010000036.1 GCA_017520105.1 Fibrobacter sp. | reverse complement strand
GTGGTCGGGAACAGCAAGGCGAAGAGCGAAAGCGAGAAAAAGCCCGCCTCGCAAGATGAATACAACAAGCGTCACGACGATATCGGGACTTACCAGACCATGCGTGCGGTGGGTATTGGCATTGCGATTGCCGGTGGCATTGGCGTTGGCTTGAGCTTTGCGTTTTAGGAGGAGTGTATGTTAGACGAGAGACTAGAGACGAGAGACGAGAGAAAATACGTCATTGCGAGTATCGCGAAGCAATCTATAATTGTTTTATTCGCTGCAGTTTTTTTCTCCGCTTGTACGGATTATCAGGAAGAATTCGAGAACGCCTTCGGGGCGCTGGAATATACGGTAGAATCCAGCGATTCTACACCGGATGGTTCCAGCGATAGCGGCTCCGGGAAATCATCGTCTTCGATCAAGGAGAAATCCAGCAGTTCGGTGGAATCGTCTTCTGCAAAGGAACCTTCCAGTAACTCTGAAAAATCGTCGTCTTCAGTGAAGGTTTCGTCTTCCTCTACGGATAAGTTATCTTCTGCGAAAGAATCTTCTTCCTCGGCTAAGTCTTCTTCGTCGGTCACGGACGCGTCTAGCAGTTCGGTAAAATCTTCATCGAGCATGGGTGATTCTGGCGAATACACGGATGTTCGCAACAACTATGTGTATAAATACATAACGCATAATGGCCTTAAATGGATGACCGAAAACTTGAAGTATCCATCGGATGGAAGAGGCCTCTGCTATGCCACCGTACTAGGAAATTGCGATAGGTATGGACGGCTCTATACTTGGAATGACGCTAAGGATGCTTGTCCGGATGAATGGCGACTGCCGACGAAGTCGGAAATGGAAGCGTACTTCAAGAATCCCTATCCAGATCTTTTTGAAAAAATTGGATACGGGGGCATGGGATCCAACTGGGGCGGCTACTGGCGATGGGATGATAACACCGGTGTAAATCATTCCGGTGCACATGGGAAGGATTCCGTCGGGTATTATTGGACTGGTACTAATGACAATGGAAAGAGCTATTATTTTAAGCTTAGTGCGGATGATCCGGTTTTCGCCTATTGGGAAGACGATAATCTGTATTCCTATGTGCGTTGCGTGTGGGGCAAGGAATCCACCTCTGTTAATGTCGGCTCTAGTAGCTCGGCACAGTCTTCTTCTGCAATAGCTTCGTCTTCGTCGGTCGCGGCGAGCAGCAGCTCGGTGTCTTCGTCCAGCAGTTCTGTAGCTTTGGCAACTCCATGTAAAGATAACTCTGAATGTTTAGGTTCTGTTAAAATAGGTGAGGATTCTTATAAGACGGTAAAAATAGGGACTCAGTGGTGGATGGCCAGTAATGTGAAGTTTGAAACATCTGAAGGCAGCTTCTGTTATGATAACGACCTTGAGAATTGTGAGGCTTATAGTATTTTGGGTGTTGGGGGGAATGGCCGTCTTTATACGTGGAATGCAGCAAAGAAAGTTTGCCCGAGCGGCTGGCATTTGCCGACAAAGGAGGATTTTGAAACATTGATTGTGGCTGTTGGTGGTGAGGCGAATGCAGGACATAAGCTTAAATCCCCCAAAGGTTGGACTAAAGGTTATGGTGAAAATAAATATGGCTTTGACGCGCTACCTACAGGATATTTATATGATGGGAATGGCATTAAATCGAGTTCTACAGATTTTAATTATTTGGATGGGGAATATGAAACGACGTGTTTCTGGAGTGCTACGCCTGATCCGATGGAGCGTGGGAACGTCCATATGCTGGTATTGAACAACCAGGAAAAATCAGCTTCGATTGGGTCTCAGCACAAGGAAAGTTTCGCTTTCTCCGTCCGTTGCGTGAAAGATTCGGAATAAATCAACACGATAGAAATTAAAAACCGGCCCAACGTGGGTCGGTCTTTTCTGTATGAACATCGTTGTATGAAGAGTTCCCGTTACTTGTCGTAGTTGACTACAGCAAATGAAAAAATTATTTTTCAATTATGAAACTATTACTTCATTTCTTATTGATTTTGTGTTTTTTGGCTTCTAGCGCTTTTGCCACTTACGTGGCCGTGCTTGAAACAGGAGCGGATGCTAGTGCCAAGGAGAATGTCTCGCTTTCGGACCGTCAATACCTTACGAATGTTTTGCGAGAACAGGCTGTTTTGGAACTTCCTGCGGTGCAGAACTACACCATCATGACCCGCGAGAACATCCAGCAGATGTTGCCGCCGGGCAAGGCGATTGAGGATTGCGAAGGCAGTTGCCTCGTGGAAACCGGCAAGAATATCGCGGCCGACTACATCTGCCAAGCACGAGTCGGGCGCTTTGGAAATTCGCTCACGCTTTCGGCGGAACTTTACGAGACGGCAGGCAACAAGCTTATCGCCAGTTTCAATGGTCGAGGTGCGAATGTCGAGGAACTTCTGGATTTAATCAAGCAGAAGTCTCCGGAGTTTTTCCGTCAAATTAAAGGGAGTAGCGGTTTCGCGGGTGTAGGTGGAATTGCAGCTGTTGGCAGCGCCGGTAGTTTTAGCTATGGCGGCAAACAGAAGTTTATCGTGGAAATCACTTCGACGCCGGCAGGAGCCGTGCCGACGATTGACGGCAAGGCTGTTCCCAAGTGCTTGAGCACTCCGTGCAAGGTGCAAGTCGAAGAAGGCAACCACAGAATCGTGGCTTCGTTCGACCGTTATGAAGATGCGGAAATGCTTGTGGATGTCAAGAGCAACAACCAAAAAGTGGAACTCACGCTTACGCCGAATTTTGGCTGGCTGGAGATGAAACCGGTGCTTGCAGGAGATGCTGCCAAGCGTGGCGCGCTCAACGTGACTGTCGATGATGTCCGTAAGGATAATCCGAAAATTGAACTGGAAGCCGGAATCCACAAAGTCTTGCTGACGCATCCGTGCTATGACCCGGCTGAATTCAATGTCTCGATTGCGAAAAACAAGACGGAAGTTTTTGACAAGGAAATCGCTCGTGGCAAGGGCGGGCTCGAACTCAATGTGGAGTACAAGGGCGAACCTCAGGTCGTGGGTGTTGTGATTGATGGCGTTGAAGTGGGAAGCACGCCTTATGCAGGCGAGGTGCCGATGTGTGCTGATGTTGTAATCAAGGGCGACGGTTGGACTGAAAAGGTGAACGTACAGCCCAAGTGGCACGAGGTGGTGCAGGTGACGCACAAGCTTATGCATACTCCGGAGGGAGTCGCCGTGGCGGCTGACGTGAACGCAGATGGTGACGTCAAGCAGGGGCAGGCGAGCGAGGCTGCAAACGAGGTTGCAAACGATGCCGCGCAAAATGGCGGCAAAAAAATCCACTGGGTCCCGATTGCCATTTCTGGCGGTGTCGCGGCTGTGGGCGGTATCATGGCGGTTGTCTTCAACAAGAAGGCGAAGGATGCTACCGCAACTCCTCCGAGGAACCAGCAGGAATACCAGAAGGGCCTTGACGATGCCAAGAAATTCCAGACGATTCGAAATGTTTCACTTGGTTTGATGGCCGCCGGACTTGTCGGTGTCGGCGTAACATTTCTTTTTTAGCGGGGACTAGCAGTATGAAAAAGAAGTTTTTGTTTTTACCGGTTGCTGTAATGTGGGGATGTACGGATTATGCAGGCCAATGGGAAGATTCGTATGGTGTCGCTTTTGCGCAGGGCTCTTCTACTCCAGCTCAAATTTGCGTGGAGGGTGAGACCACCGCAATCTCTGATCCTGAAAGCAATTGTACGACTGACTTTTTTTGCGCGAACAACGCCTGGATTCTCCAGAGCACCGTCTGCAATGGCAACCAGCAGCAAAAAATATGCGATGAGGGTATAGGTACGTCCGTTGTCAACGGTTTGTGTCTCACGAATTTCCTGTGCATTAACAATGCTTGGGTGGTTTATGGTGAACCGGTTTGTATGACGGCTCCAGTAAGTTCCTCGTCAACGGCAATACCGAAATCGAGCTCTTCAGTAAAACGAAGCTCGTCTAGTGTGGTTAGGTCATCGTCCAGCAAGCCGAAATCATCGAGCAGTTTGGCAAAATCTTCGAGTAGCAGGGGACCTGTTTCGACAGCCTTCCCGACATGGTATGGTAGTGATGGCTATCGCGTGGATACCCGCCTCGATAGCGGCGCTGAAACTTCTGGTTACTGGTACGTTTACGCCGATGATGCTGATGGTGGTAAGTCCAAGGTAGAGTGGCCTGTAGAAATTGGTAACGAATACAGCGACTTAGCTCTCGACAATGTCATTGAGCATTGCGGCGGTGTCTGCGGCGCTGCTGTCCTTGACAAGGGTACTTTGACCTACAACCCGTTTGCGGGGATTGCCTTTGACGTTGCCGGCCAAACATCAAAGACCAATAAGACTCTGGCTGCTGCCGATGCTTCTGCTTGGGGTGGACTCTGCATCACTTATAAATCTGAAGCCGCCCCCTCACTTCAGCTTGGCCTTGGTGATTTCGATATTCAAATCGGTTATGCCAATCCTGTTGCATCCCTCCCGAAAGCAACTTCCGGAACCATGAAAAACTTTAAATGGTCTGATTTTAAGCAACCGACTTGGTACAAGGGGGGCACCCAAATGGATGGAGAAAAAGCCGCCAAGCAACTTGTTTCTGTGAAGTTCTTGATACAAGCTCCTGCGGGTAAATATAACTTCAACATCTGCGCTATCGGTCCGTATAATGGCGGTTGCCCACAGACATGTTACTGAGAACGAAAACTGTGTTTTGAATAAACTAACGTCTGCGGATGGGTGATCTGCAGGCGATTTTTTTTGACTATGGACTTTCAAAGCTGGATGTGGTGGGTAAAATCCCCCTCAAATTCCCTATAGATTGCATGTACAGGGTTGAACAAAACCTAAAATTTTTCTCTATTTGTATCGGTTTTTAGACTGTTCGTGGATTTTTTCCGTTGAAACCTCGGATTTTGGTCCAAAAGGTTTCTGGAGAAGGTCCGTAAGCGAACGTCTATTTTAGTATAAGAGGTTTATTTGGTCGTCCAAGAAAAACTGAATTCTCTCATTGCCGATGCATGCAAGTCCGCATCCGTTACGCTTGTGGAAGCTGATGTGTTCCGTGCCGGCAAGCGCAAGACATTGCGGATCTATATCGACAAGCCCGAAGGCGTTACTATCGATGACTGCACGAACGTGAGTCATTTCCTTTCGGATGCGCTGGACTTGGATCCCGAGTTGATTGAGGGCGCTTATACGCTAGAAGTTTCATCACCGGGATTGGACCGCCCCCTCAAGTCTTTGGCTGACTTTTTGAGAAACAAGGGCCGTCTGCTTCGCGTGAACCGTTCGACAGGCAAGACTGTGACGGGTGAACTTAAAGATGCCGACGAAGAAAATTTGACGCTCAAGCTCAAGGGCAATGCCGGCGATATCGTCATACCTCGGTCCGAAGTGCTTTCGGCCAAGGTCGAAGTGAAAATTTAATAGGAAGGTCAACTTATGAAGAACGAACCGAAAATTAGCTTGCTCGACGTGCTCAAGGAAGTCGTTGAAGACAAGAGTGTCGATGATTCCGTGATTTTGGACGCCCTCAAGAAGGCACTCATTTCTGCGGCTCGCAAGTACTTGCACATCGAAAAGAAAATCAACGTCGATATCGACATGGAAACAAACGAAGTCCATGTGTTCTTGAACGTCGAAGTTGTCGATGATTATCCGGACTACGATCCGAACATGACTGCCGATGAAGTGGCTGAATTGGATGAAGGCTACATGCTTGTCGAAGAAGCTCGCGACTTTAACGAAGACGCTCAGGCTGGCGACAGCCTTTACATGGAACTCCCGACGTCCTCCTTCGGTCGTCAGGCTATCCAAACGGCAAAGCAGCTTTTGACGCAGCACATCCGCAGTGCCGAATGCCAGCGCATCATGGACATCTACCGCAGCCGCATCGGTACGATTATCAACGGTACGGTGCTTCGCTTGGAACAACGTAACGTTATCGTGGATTTGGGCAACAAGATTGAAGCGGAACTCCCAGCTCGCGAACAGATTCCGCACGAACGCTTGACTCAGGGCGCTTCTGTGAAGGCCGTCATCGCCCGCGTCGAGGAATCGACCAAAAGCGGTGCCCAGGTTATTTTGTCTAGAGCGAACGCGGACTTCCTCAGGGCGCTCCTCCGTCAGGAAGTTCCTGAAATCTACGAAGGCACTGTCGAAATCAAGGCTGTGGCCCGCGACTCCAAGAATCGCCGTGCAAAGATTGCCGTCTATTCTCGTGACGAAAAGATTGACCCGGTCGGCGCTTGCGTCGGCATGAAGGGTGCCCGCGTTCAGACGATTGTTCGCGAACTTGGCAACGAACGTATCGATATCGTCCACTGGGACGAAAATTTCGATGTGTTCGTACAACGTTCCTTGGCTCCGGCTTCTGTCCTCAAGATGTTCCCGGTTCCGGATACGGACCGTATCGTGATTATCGTTGATGACGAAAATCTCGCTCAGGCTATCGGTAAGGGTGGCCAGAACGTGGAACTCGCCGGTCGCTTGGTGGACCGCAAGCTCGATGTCCATGGTGAGCAGGAATGGTCACAGATGGACGAAGAATCCAAGAACAAGATTCTCATGAGCAATTATGAGGATGAAAGAAGAATGAGAGCGAAGCGCGCTGACGAAGACAGAAAGGCAAAAGCTGCTGCAGGTAAGGACGTTAACGCTTAAAAACTTTTGCGCAGGGCAATAGTTTAACGGAAGAATAAGAAAAGGAATTGAATAGGCTATTCATGACGAATGAATCTCAAATGAAACCTAAGGATTGGGCTGATGCTCATGGATTGAAGGTTGATGTGGTGATGAAACTGCTTCGCGACGCAGGCGTTGCGGTTCGTACCCATATGTCCAAATTGGATATGGCAGACTTTGAAAAGATTGAGGAGGCTGCCGCTGCCGAAAAACAGAAGCAGGATGCCCGCAACAAGAATCTGAAGAAGGCCAATACTTCTGAATCGGATTCTTCCGCTTCCGCTCCTGCAAAGAAGAAGGAAACGTCGGTCGCGACGAACAAGCTCGGCTTGAAGGTGAGCTTGAAGAAAGGCCCGGGTGCCCGCAAGGATGCCCCGAAGGCTGTCGCCAAACAGGATCCGAAATCTCCGGTCGCAAAGCCTGCCGCTCCGGCTGCCGTAAAACCGGCCGCCCCGGCACCTACACCGGTTGCCCCGAAGCTTGCGACTCCGGCCCCGGCACAAGCTGCTCCGGTGGCAAAACCCGCTGCTCCCTCTCCGGCACCAGTCGCTCCGGTCGTAAAGCCTGCTGCTCCCGCCGCCCCGGCAGCACCCGCACCTGCGCAAACCGCCCCGGTCGCAAAACCAGCGGCCCCGGCTCCGAGCGTAAAGCCCGCTGCTCCGGCTCCAAAGCCCGCTGCCACACCGGCGGCTGCACCGCAACCGACTATGATGTCCGCTTCTACGGAACTCAAGCAGCCCCCGATGAAGGCTCAGGTGTTCAAACCCGATGCGGCGATTCTCGCCCGTATCGAGAAATCTCGCCAGCAGGCACAGGCCGCTCGTGGCAACCATCGTCCGAATGCTTCGCGCAACGGCAATGGCAACAATAACGGTCAGGGTTACACGGGTACGTTTGGCCGTCTTTCGAACAACAACGGCGGTAACGACAACCGCAACAACAATAACAACAACCGTCGCCCGAATGGTGGTAACGCGAGCAGCAGTAGCCGCGGCTATACCGGACGCAACGGCGGGTTCTCCAGCGGCTCCATGCAGGAAGCTTTCAACGCTTCCAACGGCGGTCAGGCTCTCGGCCAGAACAACCAGAACGGCAAGGGCAATGGCAAGGGCCAGAACGGACGCCATGCCAATGACAAGAACCGCCGCAGCAATACTAAAGACCGTCAGGAAATGCAGAAGGAGCAGCAGCAGGAAGCCGTCCGTCAGAACGTCTCCCGCGTGATGGCGTCCCTCTCCAAGAACCCGGTCAAGAAAGTTTATCACAAGGATCACTCCGAAAACATTACGGGTGAAGAAAAGAAGATTCTCAAGACCTCCGACTTCATTACCGTGGGCGAACTTGCAGGTCTTATGGACCAGATGCCGGCACGCGTTATCGCAAAGTGCATGGAAATGGGCATGATGGTGACCATTAACGCTCGCCTCGATTTCGAAACGATCCAGATTTTGGCTGATGAATTCGGTTACGAAGCTCAGCTGATGGAAGAATACGAAGAAGAAGTTCTCGGAGTCGAAGAAGAAAGCGAAGAAAATCTCCAGCCGCGTCATCCGGTGGTTACTGTCATGGGCCACGTTGACCACGGTAAGACTTCTCTTCTCGACTGGATTCGTAAGACTCATGTGGTGTCTGGCGAATCGGGTGGCATTACGCAGCATATCGGTGCTTACGAAGTTACCACCAAGCAGGGTAAGGTCACGTTCCTCGATACTCCGGGTCACGAAGCGTTCAGCGCTATGCGTGCTCGCGGTTCCCAGGTGACGGACGTTATCGTTCTCGTTGTGGCAGCCGACTCTATGGTGATGCCGCAGACCGTTGAATGTATTGAACTTGCGAAACGTGAACACGTTCCGATGGTCGTTGCCATCACGAAGATGGACTTGCCCACCGCAAATCCGGACAAGATTCGCGCTCAGCTCGCTGAACGCGGTGTCGAAGTCGAACAGTGGGGTGGTCAGACCAGCTGTATCGAAGTTTCTGCACGCACGGGCCAGGGCATGGATGTCCTCCTCGAAACGCTTGCTCTCGAAGCTGAAATTTTGGAACTCAAGGCAAATCCGAATACACACGCCCGTGGCGCTGTCGTTGAATCCAAGCTCGACGTGGGTAAGGGTTCCATGGCGACGATTCTTGTGCAGAACGGTACGCTCCATGTGGGTGACCCGTTCGTTTGCGGTATCTACGCCGGTCGTGTCCGTGCCATGTTCAATGAACGTGGTGCCCAGTTGAAGGAAGCTCCTCCGTCCGCTCCGTGCCAGGTACTCGGCTTTGACGGTACTCCGCAGGCTGGTGACGAACTTGTCGTGGTCGAAGACGAAAAGACAGCACGTGAAATTGCGTCCAAGCGCCGCATGGCCGCCCGTGAACGCGATCTCCGCGCCCGTAAGACTGTTTCTCTCGAAAATTCCTTCAACGACAAGAAGGAAGGCAAACTCTCCGAACTCAACCTCATCGTCAAGGCTGACGTGGGCGGTTCCGCAGAAGCTTTGGCTGCTTCCCTCGAAAAGCTTACCAACAAGGAAGTCCGCGTCAACATCATCCGCAAGGGTGTGGGTACGATTACGGAATCCGATATCCTGTTTGCGACGACTGCACAGGCAATCATCATCTCCTTCCATCTCATGCCGTCTCTCGCTGTCCGCGAAATGGCCCAGAAGGAAGGCATCGAAATCCGCAATTACCGCGTGATTTACGACTGTATCGAAGATATCAAGAACGCCGTGGAAGGCCTCCTCAAGCCGATCATGCGCGAAGAACTCGTTGGCGAAGCCGAAATCCGCCAGGTGTTCAAGGTCCCGAAGGTCGGTCTCATTGCCGGCTGTATGGTTACCGACGGCGAAGTGGACCGCACGAGCCATGTCCGCGTCTATCGTAACGGTATCGAACTCGGTACGACCGCGGTACAGTCTCTCAAGCGCATGAAGGACGACGTCAAGTCTGTCGCTCGTGGCTTCGAGTGCGGTATTGGCCTCAAGGGTTACGACGATATCAAGGAAGGCGACAGCCTCATCTTCTTCAAGGAAGTCAAGGTTGCCCGTACGTTGGAAGACGTTGCCCGCGAAGAAGCCGAGGAAAAGCAGAAGGCTGCTGCCGAAGCGGCGAAGGAAAGTAATTAGAACTTAGAAGTGTAGCTATGGGCTATGGGCACGGACCTTCGGTCCTCTGAGGTATGAGCTAATTGCATGAAATTGACATGCTTTTGCTCATAAGCTCAAAGCGAAGCGTGCCCAGAGCGCTTTAGCGCGACCCCATACCTATAACCTACAACCTAAAACCTAATAATGACTAGAAGAACTGATAGATTAGGCGAACAATTCCGCGAAGAAATCGGGAAGCTCATCCAGAAGGGCTTGAAGGATCCGCGCGTGAGCACACTCGCAAGCATTACCCGTGTGGATATTACTGAGGACCTTAGCTACGCAAAAGCACTCGTCTCAGTGATGGGTTCCGACAAAGAAAAGCGTGATACGCTTGTCGGACCCAACAACTCCGCCGGCTTTATCCGTGGCGTTTTGGGCAAGGCTTTGAAAATTTTCAAGGTTCCGGAACTCAAGTTCGTTCTGGACGAGAATCTCGAACACGCTATGCATATCGAAGAAATTCTTGCAGAACTGAAGCAGAAAGGGGATCTTTAATTGGCCTCTTCCGGCTTCGTCCTGTTGGACAAAATTGCAGGTGAAACATCTTTTAAGGCCCTTTTCCCTCTGAAAAGGGTCTTTTGTACTAAACGCGTTGGGCATGCGGGAACGCTTGATTTGCGTGCAAGCGGGCTGATTATCGCTGCTACTGGGCGTGCGACGCGCCTTTTGCCGTATGTCGAGGCGAAGGATAAATGCTATACGTTCCGCCTTCATCTGGGCTACGAGACCGACACCCTCGAATGGGACGGGGAAGTGGTGCGTACAGATGAGAGAGTAGAGACGAGAGACGAGAGAGGCGAGGTTGAATGCCATTCTGAAGGTGTCATCCTGAGCGAAGCGGAGCGAAGTCGAAGGATCCAGTGCGGAGTGCCATCGGTGACGCGCGCGGACCTCGAAGCGGTTTTGCCGCAGTTCATTGGCGATATCGACCAGATTCCGCCAAAGTATTGTGCCGTGAAAATTGACGGCCGCCGTGCTAGCGATTGGATGGAACGCGGCAAGCAGATTGAACTGAAACCCCGCCGCATCCATATTTCGTCGTTGAAGGTTATCGGCGAGGGTTTCGAAACGGAAGGTGCTTCTGGCAAGAGCTTTGCCACGTTTGATTTGGAATGCAACTGCAGCAAGGGAACATATATCCGCGCTTTAGGGCGTGATATCGCCCGAGCTCTTGGAACTTGCGGCTGCGTGTCGATGATCCGCCGCCACCGCATTGGAAACGTGACTGTTGACCGCGCCGTTCGCGGGGACGCTCTCACGCCGGAACATTTGCTCCCTGTCGATCAGGTGCTGGATTTTCCGGTGGTGCGCCTGAATGATGACCAAATCAAGGCGATTCGTTTAGGAAATTGGGTGCCGTGGCACACTCCTGTCGAAAATTTAAGTACGGAGCCGGGATTCGAAAAGTTTATTTTTACTGCTGATAAGGACGGTACAGTTGTTGGACTTGGCGTTTATGACCCAGGCCGCATTTGCCCCAAGTTTTATTTGGGCGAGGATGAATAGCCCTTCGGCAGGCTCAGGGACCTTGTCATTGATATTAGATTGCTACGGTATTTGAAGGATTGTGAAAATGAAACGCGCTGTGACAATGGGTAATTTTGATGGATGCCATTTGGGGCACCAAGCGCTTTTCCGCACGCTCAAGGCGGTCGCCGAAGTGAATGGTTTGCAGCCGACTGTCATTAGCTTTGAACCTCATTCCAATTATGTGTTGCGTGGGCCGGGTGACCCCTTGCTCCTCACGACGACCGAAGAAAAACGCGAATTTATCGAAAGTCTTGGACTTGAATTTTTAGTTTTGCCGTTTACGCACGAGATGGCGAAACTCCCGTTTGACGAGTTTGTCCGCACAGAGCTGATTGAAAAACGGAATGTCGCATCGATGTTCTTTGGGCATGACCATTGTTTTGGGGCTGGCGGCAAGGGCAATTACGAGACGATTACTGAGGCGTTCCCAGAACTAAGTACGCAAATGCTTTCGATTGTCTTGCACAAGGGCGAACGCGTGAGTTCTTCTGCTGTGCGCAATGCGCTCTTGAACGGCGATGTCGATCGTGCGCAGACGTATTTGGGCCGCCCGTACCGCTTGTCTGGAACCGTCGTAGTTGGTAAGCGTCTTGGCCACACTATTGGATTCCCGACTGCGAATGTTGAAGTTGGTCAGTACAAGTTCTTGCCGAAAAGCGGCGTGTATGTGGCAAGCGCAAGACTTTCGGATGGACGCATTTTCCGCTCTGTCGTGAACATCGGAACGCAGCCGACGACTCCCGGAACACATTTCCTTGCAATCGAGGCGTATCTGCTCGACTTTGACGAAGACATTTACGGCCAGCATTTAGCATTGGACTTGCTCGCTTTCTTGCGCCCTGAAAAGAAATTTGCTAGTATCGAAGATTTGGTGCGTCAAATCGGCATGGACGCGGACACCGCCAAGAATTACAACGGAAACCACTGGGCGGAATAGGCAATCTCCTGTGCTGGATTTCATCTAGCACTTTTGAGCATGGTAATCACGCTTTCATACAATTCAGTGGAATGACACATATTCCGTCTTTGCGCCGGTATGCGGGGCCTGTGGCGGTGACAATCGCCATAAAGGCCATGTTCGGGTCGTTGATATCATCCTTTAGTTTGTTCAAGTTTGCGACACCTTCTTCAATGAGTTTGTCGCCACCAAGTTTGATTTCAATGGCACCCCATTTCCCCTTACTGGTATGGACAACCGCATCGCATTCCAGTCCGCGACTGTCTCGGTAATGTTTGACAGTTCCGCCAAGCAGACTCGCATAGATGCTCAGATCGCGTACCGCCAAATCCTCAAAGAATAGGCCGAAGGATTTTAAATCGGCCATTAAATCGTCGGGAGAAATATCGAGCGCCCGGCATGCGATAGACGTATCGACAAAATGCCTTGTGGGCGTGGTGCGCACAACAGCCTTGCTGCGGAGATTCGGGTTCCAGGCTTCAATGTCGCTGATGATGAACAAATCCTTGAGTGCATCCCAGTAATCATCAAAGGTTTTCGTATCCATGGTACGGTTGTTCGATTCGATAATGTCCTGAATGATTGTCTTGTAGGCGGCCTCGGTAGAAATGTTTCGGGCGTAGCTGCGCAGAATCATCCGCAGAACTTCGGGTTTCTTGTTGCGGAATTTTTCATTTTCGCTTGTATCGAAATTAAATAGGCCGTTGTAATAGTTTGCCGTGACATCGAGGGCAACTTCTCGATCGTCAAGAATCGAAAGGGGCCAGCCACCGCGACAGGTGTAGAACGCCATGTCTTTCAGGGAGTGCTTTTCATTTGTATCATAAACATTGGGCGCATCACTAGAAAAAAGTTCCGCAAGCGAAACGGATCCGGTGGAATCGCCGGATTCAAAAAGTGACATGGGACGCATGGGGAGCGTCACGATGCGACCTGCGCCGGAATGGTGAATCTGGCTTTTGTCTGCAGGGGTGGAACTGCCTGTCAGAATGAACTGTCCGAAACCAGGATTTTCGTCGGCCCATGCTCTGACCTCGTCCCAAAGTTCGGGGACGGTCTGCCACTCGTCGATAAGCCTGGGTTGTTCGCCCAAGAGAGTATTGTGCGGTTCCATTCGGGCCAGTTCAATGTTCCGGCGTGTAGCAAGGCGAACATTGCTTTTTGACATACGAAGACATGTCGTGGTTTTCCCGCAAAATTTAGGCCCTGCGACTAGAACAGCGCTACTGGACTTGAGTAATCGCTCAATCTGGCTTTCGATGTATCGAGTGCGATAATTGACCATTTTGGCCCCTTTTTGAACTAAATATATAAAATTCCCAAGATTATTGAATAAAAATTCCTAAGATTATTGGATGTTTTTTCCTTAAATTATGTGATTTGTGATTTGTATTGCAGAAAAAAGTGAAAATCAAAAAAATACTTGACTTTGTTTTTTTTTTGCTTACATTTGTTGTGACGGAGGAGACCTTTATATGGAATGTGTTTTGAAAAATCTCGAATCCATATTCGGCATTATTGAGAGTATTGCTGTGGTTGTTGGAGCGTTTGTTGCTTTATATCAGTGGAATAATCAAAAGAAAATTCAAAAAGTTTCTCTATTGGAAGAATGCTCTAATTCTATAATGAAAAATCCTGATATAGCTGAGATTATTCATAAAATTGAGTGGAAAGAAAAAATTGGTTTTAACGGGAAAGAATTCTGCAATATGGAAACAGAGAGAAAGGTTGACTGTACTCTAACTATTTTTTCAAATTTTCTAGTAAAGGTGAAGTTAGTTGATTGCAGGGACTTCTACTTTTCACGTTATTTATTAAAGCATACTCTAGAAAACGATGAAATTCAGAGCTATCTAAAGTTTTTATTGGATGATGCTGTTGATGGTATTAGAGATGACCATCCGTATAAGCATTTGCTTGACTATGGCAAAGAGATACAATTAAAAGGTGAAATTTATAAGTAACAAAAGGAGCTAACGATGTTTGATTCGTTAAACAAAATGAAAGAAGAATTTTCCAAGTTGAAGGAAGATTTGAATAAGGTACAATCTGAAAAAAATGATGGAACAGAAGCTACTTCAATAAAGGTGAATCCATTGATGGACGAAGATATCGCAAAGGTTAAATCTTCGTCAAAAAAGTTTGCTGCTGGTTGTGGCGGATGTTTAGGGCTAGTTGCTGTTATAGTGCTCATTTTGGTATTGGTACTCGGATCTGCTTGCTTGAAATCTTGCGCAAATACGGATAATGTAAGTCAGATTAAAGAGCAATCTTTGACAGATGATATTAAAAGGGCTGCGATTGCAACACTTGCTGGTGATGATGCCGCATATTCAGATTTGCAAACGAAAAAGGATGTTGAGCGTATTTTGGAATCCGAAGGTTTTTGTGTGATGAGCCATGAAGGGGTGTTGTCCAATGAGGGGTGGGAGAAATGCCTTTATTTTGGATTTGCGTCTCAGGTGAGCGTGTCTTATGATAAACAAAAGAGAGTTAAAAATGTAGACTATCAAAATATCATTCCTGGCTCCCAGTTGCTGAGTCTTGCTATACAATGGTTTTTCCAATAGTGTGAGAAAAATTTGAACTATTTTATCAAGAGAATGAAGTCTATGAAAAAAATATTTGTTTTTTTTTCTGTAATTCTATTTGTGGGCTGTTTTGAAAAAGACAACCATGTCATCACATACTATGATGAAGCGAAGAAAGTTATTAAGGAAATTTATGTGGTGGATCCGGTATCAGGATTAAAGGATAGTGTATATAAGTCTTTTTACGAAAATGGAAATCCAAAGGAAATTTTTGTTTATAAAAAGGGCTTGAGGCATGGCCCCGCTGCGTATTATTATGAGAATGGCCGTCTGAAAAGTGAAGGAACTTTTGCTAGAACTGAGCAACTATCCTTTGGTGAAGCGACCGATGAAAGAACGGGACTGTGGGTTTATTATGACGAAAATGGTGCAGTTACAGGAAAATCCTGGTTTAGTCATGACGAAATTATATTTTCGGAAGGCAAAAAACTTGTAGACAAGAGAGATTGCAAAGAATATGGAACTGTAATAATAGGCAACCATGTTTGGATGAGCGAAAATCTGAATTACGACACGGGTAAAGGTAGTGTTTGCTACAAGGATGAACTAGAGTCTTGTTCAAAATACGGACGCTTATATTATAGCTATGGTAAGATTGAAAAGGCTTGTCCTGCGGGATGGCATTTGCCTAAAAGCGATGAAATTCGAGAACTCTTTGCCATGGCGAATAAAGGATATCCTGTACATGAAATGCTATCAATGATTTATTCATCTGGAGCAGGAACTATTATGCCTAATCTAGCTGGGGTAGGCGATGGCGGAATGACTTTTGCTGCTTTTTGGGGCGCTCGCACTAAGAATCCTTATGACTGTAAGGATAATCCTACATGGGAAGAAAAACAGAATAAGGGATATATGCAGGACTATCATTACTGCCAAATGTATTATTCTGAAGGCGCCGTGACTGTTCGGTATACGGATCGCTCTATTGGACCACAGTCGATCCGCTGTGTCAAAGATATTTCTTCTAAGGATTCTGAAGATGAAATTGCTGTACAATGTAGTCTTGAAAAAGGAAATGTAAATGAGGATACCTTATCTTTGGCGGCTTCAAAAAAAGGTTCCATGATTGACTCTCGTGATGGTCAGAAGTACAAAACGGTAAAAATTGGCAATCAAATTTGGATGGCTGAAAATTTAAACTATAAGTTTGCAAGCAACTGTTATAAGAGAATAAAAAATAGTATGGATATGAAGGCATCATGTAGTGCTTGTTTTTTCAATGATGAAAGCCATTGTGACGAATCTGGAAGGTTGTACAGTCTAGTGGGCGCATTGAATGCGTGCCCAGAGGGCTGGCGTCTGCCTACTCCATCAGACTTCGGTAAGCTTTTTTTTGCTGTGAGTGGTTCAAATTATTATCACGAAGATGTTTCATATTATTACAACATGCCTGATTCTGTGAAAAATTCCATAGGACGTAATTTAAAGGCTACTGAGGGATGGTACGAAACAACAATTGGACAATCTAAAAATGGAGGAAAAGCCAAACCTGGATTAGATAAATTTGGTTTTTCGGCTATTCCAAGTGAATGTGGTTCTGCACGCTCTAGACTCGAAGCATTTTTGGATGGGCCTGAAATAAAAGACAAATCCTGTTTTTGGATTGGAACTAAACAAGGAGATGCTGTGTGTTTAAACGCTGTGAGCGGATTTGCTATGATGCCCACTATACTTGACTTTGTATATAGTGCACGGAATTGGGAGTTGCATTCTGTCCGTTGTGTAAAAGATGTTCCTTCTAGGGATTCGGAAGGATGAAATAGATGTTCAAGACTGCTTTGATGACGTAAATGTAAACGGGATATCTAATCTTTGGTGTATTCACAAAAGGGTTTCATAACGTACTTTCAAGATGGTTGAAAGTACAAAACGCTAAAAATTGGTGGTCAAATTTGGATGATTCAAAATTTGAACTATAAAACAGATAATAATTAGAACTATGAAAATAATCTTTACATCTGTAAAAATTTAGTAGTCTTTATGAATGGAACGCTGCTTAGAACGCATTCCCGAATGGGATGCGGTTTAATCTGATATGGAATGGACTGCCATTGCTGATAATTTTACTTTATTCGTTAAAAAAGCCGATTTTCACAATTTCAAGGGCGGTTATGAATTGTTTGTGAACGACCGACTTTGGAACATCCGATGATTTTGGATACAACGCCAAATATTAGTATAGCGCTAGTGTGAATGCGATGAGTAAGAATACTTATAGCAAATAGGGTGTTATGTCTGTTCGTTGTGTTATGGATTAATATAGAAACGCTTGCCATTAGGGATTGTTTTGCATAAATTGTTTGCATAGTAAGCTGTTTTTAGCACTTTTGAGCATTGTCGTTTTTAGCTTTTCCGGTAAAATTCGTACTCGTTATTTTGAATACTGTCACGGTGGCGGCCTGCGCGGGTGTGAATTCAAACTTGTGCGGGACTGCGGATTGCGGGCTTTGCGCGGAATCTGAATGAAGCGAGACTCCTGCGGTATGCGTGGATGCTGAAGACTGCGCGGAACTAGAATGATGCGGGACTTCCGCGGATGGCGCGGAACCTGGGTGTTGCGGCGCATTTGCTGCTTGTCGTTCCATCAAGAGAGAGAGACCGCGGCATTTCTCGGCGACATCTTCGACGATTTCAGCCTTGCCTTGCCCGACGACGCTTGCGTAAAAGCGTCCGCTTTTGCAATAAACATCTTCGTGAATTTCGATGCGGTTTTCGACGCTCATGCTGAATGCGACATTCGGATTTTTGCGGATGCAGTCGAGTTTCTTGCCTACATGTGCGCAATGAAAATACAGCTCCAGAACGCCATCGTTTAGGCTGTACCCGAATGAAAGCGGAATCACGTAGGGCATGCTTGCATTCGTGTCATCTGTCATCGCGACATGGCAGGTCGTGCACTGTTCGATAATCTTTGCGATGTTTTCGTCGCCTAAAACCTCTCTGTCCTTGCGTCGCATTTTACCTCAACTTTTTTACGCTGTTTGAAATTAAATATAATATAGGCTTCGACTGAAATTTTTACACAATCGTGTTGTCTAGGCAGAAGACTTCGGCGAGTTGCTTGTCGTCCATGTCGGCGAGCCATGTTTCGCCGGCGTTCACGGTCAAGTTGGCGATGGCTTTTTTGGTTTCGAGGAGGGCGTTGATTTTCTCTTCGAACGTTCCCTTGGTGATAAAGCGGTGAACTTGTACGTTGCGCTTTTGGCCGATACGGAAGGCGCGGTCGGTGGCTTGGGCTTCGATGGCGGGGTTCCACCACAAATCGTAATGGATGACTTGCGAGGCGGCGACGAGGTTTAGGCCGGTGCCGCCTGCCTTGAGCGAGAGGATGAGCACTTTGCAATCTGGATTCCCTTGGAAGTCCTGAATCATATCCGTGCGTTCTTTCTGTGTGCAACCGCCGTGGTAGAAATGCGTGCGAAGGCCGAGTTCCTCTTCGATGGTGGATTTTAGCAGGTGGCCCATTTCGGCAAATTGCGTGAAGATGAGCGTCTTTTCGCCTTGCTCCTGGATGGATGTGAGCAGGTCCAGGAGCATTTGCATTTTGCCGGATTCGAGTTTGCTGGATTTTTTGGAATCCGCGCTTTCTGCAGGGACTGTTGCGGCGTCTTGTGCTGAAGAGTTTGCGGTGAGGCCTTTTAGGAATGTGGCGGGGTGGTTGCAGATTTGCTTTAACGCCAAAATCATCTGCAAGATAATGCCTTTGCGTTTGAATAGCGCATGGGAATCGTGGGAGAGGGCGCTTTGCTGCTGTTCTTCTTCGAGTTCTGCGAGGAAGTGGTCGAGAGTGCGTTTGTACAGTGCCGCCTGCGGTTTCGTGAGTTCTGCGTATTCGTCCTGGATGATTTTGTCGGGCAAGTCGCTGATGATGCTTTTGTCGGTCTTGAGGCGGCGCAGCATGAACGGTGCCGTTATTTTGCGGAAAGTTTCGGCGACAATCTGGTTGCCGTTCTTTTGAATCGGCGTTTCGAACTTTTCGCGGAATTCGCTTGCGCTCGGGAAGAATCCGTGGTTCGCGAAGTCCATGATGGTCCAGAATTCCATGAGGCGGTTCTCGACGGGAGTGCCGCTCATCGCAATTTTCATCGGGGCGCGCATCCGGCGGAGCAATTTACTCTGTTCGCTGTCGGCGTTTTTGATGTTTTGCGCTTCGTCGATGATGACGGCTTGCCATTCGATTTTTTCGAGTTCGGCAAAGTCCTTGCGGAATGTGGCGTATGTCGTGAGTAATACGTCGGCATTGAATTTTTCGAGGTCGCGGCGACCTCCGTGATACGCAAAGAACGTGAGGTCCGGTGCGAACTTCTTGATTTCGACTTGCCAGTTGCAAAGGAGGCCTGCGGGCATCACGACGATGGCTTTTTTCTCCGCGAATTTGTTTTCCTGTTTCATCTTCAGGAGGAACGTGATGACTTGTAGCGTCTTGCCGAGGCCCATGTCGTCGGCGAGAATGCAACCGAATCCGATTTCCAGATTTTTGTACATCCAGGAGTAACCGCGAATTTGGTAGGGTCGGAGTGTCGCGTTTAAATTTTCGGGCAGAGGAACTTCCGTTTCCGCACGCCAGGCGTCAAACTGTTGCTTAAAATCGCTTGCCATTTCGACGGGGATGTTGTCGCATTCGCCGGTGAAGCAGGCTTGCACGAGTTTGGCCTGCGTGATTTCTGGAACGGAATCTTCTTCGAGAATTTCGTCGGTGGAAGTCGCAGCGTTTCCAGTAGCATCCTCGGTGGCTTTTTTGCCGTTTTTCGCAGACTCACTAGATTTACCTTCTATTTTATCGCGGATGGACTGCAAGTCCTGTTCCGTGACTTGTACATACTGCGACTTGAATTTCAAAAGCCCGTCCGCTTGTTCGGCGAGTTCCAAAAATTCCTTTGCCGAAACGTTTTCGTCACCGATGGCGATTTCCCAGTCAAAATCTAGCAGGTCGCCAGCCGTGAACGCTCCAAAGCTCATGCTGCCTTGCAAACGCATCTTGGGTTTGGGCTTGCCAATATTCAACAAATTCTTCGGAATTTCGGTTTGTATGCCGAATAGTTGGAGTTTTTTGAGACAATCCTGCAAAAAGTCGAGGAGTTCTGTGCCGTGCATTAAAATCGGCTCGCTGGCACGGCGTTCAAGGTAGCTGTCGAGTGGCTTGAAGCCGTCGGCAATGCCGTTCAGAACGCTCAAAATCGAGAGTAGTCGAGAATCGTTATTTTCGAAAAGTTCCGAAAGCGGCGTACGTTTCACGACATTTAGCAGTCCCGCGGCATTCCCGGCAACGCTCGTTGCTGTTCCGTCTTCATCGAGTACAAAAACATCCAGCGCAACATCTTCGTCCATTTCGCTACAGACAAAGAGAATCTGCGTACGGCAGCCGAGGCACGAATACACCGAGAGCCATTGCTGTATTTTTCCCGGAATCGCATGGGCGTTGTTCGCGAGTTTTCCAGAGACGCTATCGAAAAAGAACGAAAGCAAGTTACCGTGATTTGTTTTGAGTGGTGTCTTGTATGTGCGTGCAAACTTTAGCAGTTGCGAAATGAACAGCGAAAGAATGTGCTCGGCGGGTTCTACAATTTCGTAAAACGATTCGTCCTTGCTTGTCCATGCAAGTTCTCGCGGAGCTGTCACTTCAAGGTCTGCGACGATATGCAGAATTTCAGGGAGCATTTCGGCGGGGAGCCAGCGCATCTGCGCCACTTCTTTCCCAATCCAGAAAACTTGCGGATAAATCGCCCCGGTGCGCACAAGGTAGAATGCCACTTGCAACATCAGATGCAAGTATCGCACGGAGTAGTGGTGCCACGAAAAATTGCCGGCGCTGAGGCAGCAAAGTGCGCCCATTACGTTCGTGACGGTGAGGTTGCTATTGATAACCTTGTCTGCCAACGATTGCTCAAATTTCCAATGCCATCCGGGCTTGTGGAAAAGCCGCAACCGCTCGTTTTCCATGAGGAACGTCTTGGCGTTGTTCACGCGGAAATGTTCCGAGAAAACGTCGAAGTTCTCGAAGTCGCAAAAGAACTTGTGGCACGCTTGGAGTTCGTCTGTAAAGCTTTTGCGGAAGTTTCCGGCGGGGCAGAACTTGGGGAAGTTTTGCAACATCGCAGGCAGAATGTGCGAGTAGTCCTTCCAACTTTTGAAATCGAATGCCGGCAGTTGCTTGGGCGGGATGCTGTTTTGCGATTCGCGGCCCGAGCCTTTATACCCACCGAATAAACTAGCGCTCGCGTCTTCGGCGTGGCTGAGTTCGGCTGCGTTTTGTTCTTCACGTTCCGCGCGTTCAACGCTACCCCCGGCGCTGTCCCCATTTTCATTCCCGGCGCGGTTTTTGTCCACATTTCCCGAAACTCCCGCAGCATTTCCGGCATCATTTTCGGCACTCGAACCCACGAGTCTCGTCGCCTTGCTGAACGACCTCACAAGATTCGCTTCGGCGGGCGCTTCCATCTCCATCGCATCCGGTTTGAAGTCCTTGATAAATTCAAGGTCGAGCCCGTGAATCTTGAAAAGGATGTTAGGTTCCTTGTCCGCCTGTTCCGCAATTTTCAAGAATGTGGCGACGAGGTATTTGCACGGGCGTTCGTCGTGGCAATCGCAGCCCATGTTGACTTTCGCCGGGTCGTCAAAAAGCTGGAGCCCGCTTTTACTCATCAAGAGTTCGAGTGACGGGCTCAATGCCTTGTTGTTTAAGGCCAAAAGTTCCGCGGGTTGCTGCTTCAAAAAGCTCACGAAGATTTCGGAAGATTCTTTTGAAAATTTCGGGAAGACGATGTAATTGTTGTGCAGCCCGCCATTCGGACCTTTCACCACGGAAATCACGCGGTTATCGACGATATCGACGCTTGTGACTTGACCGCGCGATGCAAACTTGAGCCCCTGCAAAATAGCCTGCTCGCTTGCC